>JAJYCM010000181.1 GCA_021778375.1 Bacteroidota bacterium | reverse complement strand
TCTAAGATCAATTTCCGAAAGCTTCTTAGATAATTCTATACTTGATAATTTGGCAGCTTCAATAATTTTAAAAGCTTCAACAATGTCATCTGATTCGTGATAAGAAAGTGCTATAAAATTATTTTGGACATTTGCATTGCTGATAACCGGCAAATCAATAAATTTAGTATCATTCAACATTGGCAAAATTTGAAATTTCTCGGTTATAAAATACGGTTCGCCATTATTGATTATAATTGCCATTATTATTTTTTCAGTTACAAAAACTTTTACCAATCCATTACCGTCATATTCAACATCGACATTGTCTAGGTAAGGATGTTTTTCAAAACGCTCTTTAATAGCCGGTAGCGTTAAATCATTATAACTAGAAAGATCATTAAGCTTAGCGTATTTCAGATAATCACTTTCTGAAAGAAGTTTATTACCACGTACCTCAATCATTTTGACCTCATCTTTATTATTTTTTTTATTAGTAGAAAAGATCAAAAATATTAAACATGAAATTAATACAATGAGAAATAAAGTGCTCAATATTTTACTTTTTTTTTCTAACATTTTTACAATGCTTTAACAAGTTCAACAAATTTTTCTCCGTACTTCCAAATATCGCCTGCGCCCATAGTAACAAATATATCACCGTCCTTTTTCAATTCAATTAACTTTTTTGGGATATCATTTTTATCCTTAACATAGATAACATTTTTATGCCCAAACTTTTTCGCAGCTTCAATAATAAGCTCGCCGCTGACACCATTTATAGGCTCTTCACGAGCTGGATAAACATCTGTGCAGATAAAAATATCCGAGTTGAGAAATGACCTTCCAAACTCATGGTAGAAATCTCTAGTCCTCGTATAAAGATGCGGTTGAAATACTGCGACTAACCTTCTATCCCAGCCGTTTCTAATTCCGGCTAACGTTGCACTCGTCTCTGTAGGATGATGCGCATAATCGTCAATGACTAAGATTTCTTTGTTATATTTTATTTCGAAACGTCTATAAACACCGGAGAATGATTCTAGAGCTATTTTTATTACATCAAAACCGATCCCAAGCTCTTTTGCAATACAAATTGCAACAAGAGAGTTTTTGATATTATGGACACCCGGAATTTTCAAAGTAATTTTCCCTAAATCTTCACCCTTATATTTTACAGAGTACGAGCTTGAAAATTCGTTAAAAGAAATATCAGTCGCCCGGATATCCGCTTGAGTGGTTAATCCGTATGTTAAAACCTTTTTATTTATATAAGGGATTATATCTTGAAGCGCAGGTTCATCCATGCATAGAACAACAAAGCCGTAAAAAGGAACTTTATTAGCGAACTCAATGAATGCGGATTTTATATCATCCAAATCTTTATATGTATCTAGGTGCTCGCTTTCTAAAGTAGTAATCGCTGCAATGGTTGGTGTAAGTTTTAAAAATGTTCTATCGAATTCATCCGCTTCCACAACAATGAATTCCCCATCTCCTAAACGCGCGTTTGTCCCGCCAAGTCCGCTTAACTTTCCGCCGACTATAATTGTCGGATCAATTCCGCCTTCAGTCAAAGTAAGCCCAACCATTGATGTTGTCGTGGTTTTACCATGAGTGCCTGCGATACCAATACCATATTTCATTCGCATACATTCTGCAAGCATCTCAGATCTTTTGATAATAGGAATTTTTCTTTCAATCGCTGCCTGGACTTCAGGATTATCTATTACGACCGCCGATGAATAAACAAGCACATCTGCATCTTTAAGATTTTCCGGCGAATGACCTTCATAAACTTTGATGCCAAGGCTGCTAAGACGAGCTGTAACATCTGACAAAGATTTATCTGAACCTGAGATTTCAAATCCCTGATTGAGGAGTATCTCCGCAATTCCGCTCATGCCGATTCCGCCAATTCCAACAAAGTGAACTTTTTTAATATTCTTGAACATTTAACCTTTCCTGGGTTTTTCTTTGAGCATTTGAAATTTTTTAATTAATACTTCTTCATTTTCATAATCAGAAGGTCGAATAATAACCGGTCTACGCCTATTCTTAATTTTTAGTCTTATAAGACGAAAAACTTTATTATTAAATCTTTCACGCCTCTTAGAAATCTTTATTTGGATTATATCTTCTGTTCTAAAGACTTTCGACCTTGATTTTTCAATAAATGAAATTTGCTCGTCCGTAATTTCCAAGAACCTCTTTCTATATACATTGTAGAGCAAACCTACTAAAGAGAAAACTACAATAAATGCAAAAAAATAAATTATCGGATCCTTAACAATAAAAATAAACGAATCTTCTACTAGCTCTCCGCGTATTATTACATATAATATAAATACTATAAAATATATAATCGTCGACTGATAATAGAACGATAAATTATACTTAAAAATATTTTTATCAGATTCTGTCATACTGCAAGCGCATATTTAATTGCACGCGATGCTATTTCTTCGGCTGCATCAGGCTTGCCTAATAAAAGAGCATTCGTTTTTAATTGTACTAATTTTTCCTTATCAAAGATGATCGAAATAATTTCCTCGGACAATCTATTACTTAAATTTTTATCTTCTATCAGAATTGCAGCTCCTTTTTCTGACAATGACTTTGCATTATAATACTGGTGGTTTTCTGCAACGTTGGGAGAAGGTACCAAAATAGACGGAATCCCAAGAACTAGTAATTCCGCAATTGTTGTAGCTCCCGCCCTGGCTAACATTAAGTCGCATGCAGAATAAGCTAAGTCCATTTTATCAATAAAAGGAATTATTAAAACATTATTCGATTTGTACACTTTATATTTATCGTAATAATTTTTTCCTGTCTGCCATATTACCTGAACATTATTTTCTGTCAATACCTTCAGTAAGCCTGCAACTGCTTCATTAATTGAACCTGCGCCTAAGCTCCCGCCAAGAATTAATAATGTCTTCTTTGAATCTGATAGACTATATGCTTTTAACCCATCACTCTTATTAACAGAACCTAAGTCTTTCCTTACTGGATTACCGGTAAAGAATATTTTCTCTTTCTTCTTAAAATACCTTCGAGAATCCTCAAAACTTATGTGTACTTCTTTTGCAAATCTTTCTAACAATTTAGAAGTAACTCCGGGATAGCTATTTTGTTCAAGTAGAATTATTTTTGCGCCTGTTATTGACGAACCGAATATAGCAGGACCTGCAACATAACCGCCAGAGCCAATTGCTACTTGAGGCTTAAAAATTAAATTGATAAAAATAGATTGAACAACTGATACAATTAGTTTTAATGGAAAAAGAAAATTCTCTAACGTTATTTCCCTTGAGAATCCCTTTATCCAAATAGACTTAAATTTATAACCCAATTCAGGGATTACTTTACTCTCTATTTTTGATTTTGTACCTACAAATAATATTTGCGCGTTCGGTATTTTAATTTTAATCTGCTCTGCTACGGCAACAGCTGGGTATAAATGTCCTCCGGTTCCACCTCCGGCAAATAAAAATCGATATGTTTTATTACTTACCATCATGTCAAAATAGGCTTACTTATTTTTTGATCAATTGGCTTTTTTTCCACAGCATTGGAAAATGCAATATTTATTAATATCCCAACAGAAATACAAAGAAAAATCAATGATGTACCACCATAGCTAATAAATGGCAATGGGAGACCTGTAGTCGGCACTAACCCTGTTGCCACAGCAACGTTTACAAATGCATAAACTGTAACTGACATCGTTATTCCAAATGCAAGCAGTTGCCCAAATCTATCCTTTGCTTTTTTAGCTACCAAAATTCCAGCAAGAAATAAAATTAAATAGCAAATAAGCACTATCACGGATCCTAAGAATCCTAATTCTTCACCCAAGATTGCGAAAATAAAATCGCCGTAAGCTTCTGGAAGAAATAAATTACTTTGAAGACTGTGCCCCATACCTATACCAAAAATTCCTCCGCTTCCCAATCCTAACAATGCTTGTTTAACTTGTATATTTGCAGTACCTCCATGTTGAGTTGCATGAATAAAAGTTAAAATCCTTTCTCTTGAATGAGCTATTGCCATAGCAATAATTCCGGCGAATATTAAACAGCCTAAAGCTGTAAGAAATAAGTGGCTTAATTTTGCGCCTCCTACATATAGTAGCATAAATGACACAAATACTAAAAGAACTCCGTTGCTAACATTTGGTTGCGCTAAGACTAAACAGGCAATAACTAGAACCCAAAACAACAAATAAAGAAATCCTTCTTTATAATTTTGTAATACATCCTTCTTAACTTCAAGCAAAACTGCCAAGTGAATTATTAAAATTAGCTTTGCTATATCTGCAGGTTGAAAAGAGAAAAATCCTAAATTTATCCAGCGCCCCGCACCTTTTATTTCGGGCGCAATAAACAGAGTAAGAAGAAGTAAAAATGTTATTGCAATAATTGCAGCCTTGCTTAACTTCTTATAAATTTCATAAGGGATTGCGCTGAAGAAAATTAAGCAGGCAATACCGACTACAACTTTTGCAAAATGATAATTAAATAAATGAAAGAGGCTATCAAACTTAAATTCGCTATAAGTACTGCTTGCGCTCATTACAATTATTAATCCAAGCAACATCAAAATGAACGCATCAAAAAATATTATGATAGCTAACTTCTTCATTTATAATTTTCTTACTGCTTCTTTAAAAACCTCACCTCTGTGCTCATAGCTCCGAAACATATCAAAACTAGCGCATGCCGGTGAAAGCAAAACAATTTCATCCGCTCTGGCTTCGCGGCTAGCTTCCAAAATTGCATCCTCAAGGGATTTCATTATTTCTACTTTTACTGTCTTATGAAAAAAATTAAAAATCTTTTCTGCTGAGGTTCCTATAGCATAAATCTTTTTCACCTTTTCAATAATTAGGTCTTTAATCTGATTGTAATCGTTGCCTTTATCAAGTCCGCCAAGTATTAGAAAGATCGGCTCATCAAAGCTGCGCAAAGCATACCATACAGCATCAATGTTGGTTGCCTTAGAATCGTTTATATACTTTACTCCCTCAAGTTCTCTTACCAATTCAAGTCTGTGATCCACTCCCGAGAATGAGCCTAGAGCTGCTATTATTTTTTGATTGTCTGCACCAAATATTTTTGCAGCCATTATTGCAGCCATAGCATTGGCATAATTGTGTTCGCCTTTTAAGTTAATCTCAGAAGTTTTACATATAAATACTAGTTCTTTATTTTCATAAAACAATATTTTCCCATCTTCCAAATAGCTTCCGTTATCTTCTTTAGATGAAGTTGAGAAATAAAGATCACGGCTTTGATGCTTCGATAGTGACTTTACCAGAGACTCGCTATCTCTGTTTAATATCAGAAAATCATTGCTGTTTTGATTTAGATAAATCCTAAGCTTTGCTGCGATATAATTTTGTAGCTTATAATCATATCTATTTAAATGATCTGGAGTAATGTTTAATATCATCGCAATCGTGGGCCTGAATCTATCTATAAAATCTAGTTGGAAACTTGAAACTTCAAGTACTACAATATCATTCTCATTTACTTCAAGAGCTATCTCAGAGAAGGCTTCACCTATATTCCCTGCAACATATGTTTTGAATCCGCATTCCTTAAGAATATGTCCGGTCAAACTTGTTGTCGTAGTCTTACCATTTGTACCGGTAATGGCTACTATCTTTCCTTTGCAAAAATTATAAGCTAATTCAATTTCACTAATAATTTTAATCTTTCTTTCAGTGGCTTTCTGAATGATAGCTGAATTTGTCGGAACTCCTGGGCTAATTACTAAAAGATCGCACTGGAATATTTTTTCTGTATGACTGCCGA
>JAJYCM010000180.1 GCA_021778375.1 Bacteroidota bacterium | reverse complement strand
TAATACCAATTTTGTTACGCAAAAAATTGAACGGTATATTAATAACCTGCCTGATGTAAAAAAAGTCTTCGTGGAGGTGGGTGCATCTAATGAAGGCTTAATTGGACAGTCTTCAAGTAATACTTCAGAATTAGATGTTGAGCTTAACCAAAAAGATAGAAGGAATCTTTCCAGCGATCAAATTGGTGAGCAGATAAAACAATTTGCTCAAAAAATCCCTGGATTAAAAGTCCGAGTAAATCCAATCGGTATCTTTGGAACAGCTAACCAAACACCGATTCAATTAATTGTTAATGGTCCTAACCGTGATGATGTTATGAAATCTGCTTTGATTCTAGAAAGTGTTGTAAAGAAGGTACCCGGCACAGCAGATGTTCGATTGTCTACTGAAGTTGGAAATCCGGAAACTCGTGTTGATATAGACCGGCAGAAGCTTGCTGATTTTGGCTTATCAATTGCCGATGTAGGCGCAACTCTTCAGGTAGCCATGCAAGGTAATGATGACGCAAAATTTAGAGACGGAAATGACGATTATAATATTCTTGTGTCTCTTGATAAATTTGATAGATCTAAAATCTCTGATCTAAAACAGATGACTTTTGTAAATAACAAAGGACAAACAATAGAACTCCAGCAATTTGCAAATATTTATCAATCCACTGGTCCTACTAATTTGCAAAGAATGAATCGTGTAAGCGCAGTTACGGTATACTCTCAAGTTATCGGAAGACCAAGCGGAAGCGTTGGAGATGATATTAAAAATGCTATGGCAAAAGAAAAACTTCCTGCTGGTGTCGATATAGCTTATTGGGGAGATCTGAAAAATCAATCCGACTCATTTGGAAGCTTGGGACTTGCATTAATCGCTGCACTAATTTTTGTTTATATGATTATGGTTGCACTATATAATTCTTACGTTGATCCGTTTGTTATCTTTTTCTCAATCCCTGTTGCAATGGTAGGTGCATTCCTTGCTCTTGCACTCACAATGAAATCTCTTAGTATATTTTCAATTTTAGGGATAATAATGCTTGTTGGATTGGTCGGTAAGAATGCAATCCTTCTTGTTGACCGTACAAAACACAACCAGGAAGAAGGGAAATCGACTTATGATGCCTTAATTGAAGCCGGAGAAAGCAGAATAAGACCAATTCTAATGACCACAACTGCGATGGTAATTGGAATGCTTCCGCTTGCACTTGCTACCGATGCCGGTTCGGAATGGAAGTCGGGACTTGCCTGGTCTATAATTGGTGGACTTTTAAGCTCAATGTTTTTAACCCTGATTCTTGTGCCTGTTATGTATGTTAAAGTTGAAACCTGGCAGGTAAAGCTAAAAGCTTTTTTACGAAGAAAGCAAAAAGAAGAAGTAATTTCTCCGGAGATAGTTAATAACTAAAATTTTAAGAGAGTAATCAAATTATCTTAAAGATTACTCTCTAATTTTATTGGTTGAGCTTAAAGATTTATTGGTTATCTAAAAATGGATAGGGATTGTCATTCTTACTTTTACCGGCACCCCATGCTTTTGCCCTGCATCAAACTTTGTCCACTTCACAGCGTTTATGGCTGCTTGGTCGCATCCATAACCCAAGCCTTTTAGAAGCGAAATTTTCCTTACAGTTCCTAATTCGTCAATGAATGCTTCCACGTATACGGTTCCATGAATATTATTTGCAGCGGCAGCAGGGGGGTAAACGACGCGCGCATTTATATTTGACATTCCGCCTACCGGCACTGGCATTTGATCAACCGCGACATAATAAATATCCTGGCTTACAATTTTTCCCGCTTTAGGAGGCCCGCTTCCATTTGCACCATTCCCCGAACCTCCGTTCCCTGGTTTTCCATTTGAACTTCCTCCACCCGCATAATCTCCGGACTTTGCCAATACTTTCCCCGTGTCAACTGCTATAGGACTTAAGCTGCTTTTTGATTCTCTAACTATTTCCTTTTTCTTTTTTATGCTTTTTTCCTTCTTCACCTTAATCTTTTTCTCAACAATTTTTCTTACTTCAGCAATACCTCCCCCTGGAGAACCTGGTGAATTTGACTCAGTTGTTCCTCCAAATCCAATCTCAACATATTTGTCTTTTTCTATCTTCTGTGATGGATTAAATGTTAATGAAATGAGTAATATAATTATTACATGAAAAACAATTGAAACTATAAGTGAGAATTTTTTGTTATTCAATTTATTCATGAATTTAACTATCTAGCGTTTGAAAAGAAATATTTCCCCATTCAATCCTCGAGTGCATCTTGAAACCTTGCATGAAATAGACTTTCTTATCTCATACCTAATTATAAGGGAAAAAATTCGATTGATGAACATTTTATCGTTAGCGGTAAAAATGATTAGCTGAAAACAATTCACTAATATTGAATTATTTTTTCATAGTAGCCATTAGAAGCTTAGTTGCTCCCGCATTTTTAAGGGCATCAAGAAGTTGCACCACACTTCCATATATAGCATTTTTATCTGCCTTAACAATTACATCGTGGTTATTCTTCTGAATAAACTCAGTTTGAAGTTCCGCAGGCAATTGAGTAATATCAACTTGCTTATTATTTAAGAAGATCTGATTCTGGTCGTTCAAATAAACTTCAATATTATTACTAACCGTTGTTTGCGAGGCAGAAGATTGAGGCAATTTTACTTTTAGAGCTCCGGTAATTAAAAACGGACTAGTAATCATAAAAATAATCAAGACCACCAAAATAACATCAGTGAAGGGGGTAATGTTTATTTCGGAAAATTCTTTCTCGTCTAATTTATATCTTCTCATTTATGTTTTCTCACTTAAGCATCTTTATATAACGCAATGTCTTCTGAATTGCTTCATCATAAAGAGGCATGCTTAATTTTAATCTCTTCATAAAATAATTATAGAACATAACTGCAGGCACTGCAACCAAAAGACCCGCTGCTGTTGCAATAAGAGCATCTGCTATACCGCTCATAACCATCGTATAATTTGAGCTGTCTTGAACTGAAAGAGCATTAAATGACTTAATAATTCCTACAACTGTTCCGAACAATCCGATGAAGGGGGAAATACTCCCTAGTGTTGCAAGAATGCCTAAGCCTTTTTCCATCTTTGCGATTTCTTTATCTAGCTGAGTGTACGCCATTTGCTCAAGTTCTTCTTTTGATTCTTTTGATTGTTCAATTATATAGGCAACAACATTTGTAAGCGGGCATTTGACTTTTAGAAACCACCAATTCCATGTGCTTGATTTACAGACATAGAGTGCATCATTTAAATCATTAGCCTTTAGACTGCGATAGATGTTGTGCATAAAATCGCTTATCACTTTTTCAGTAATGCCTTTGAATGTAATTAATTTTTCTATTATAACCTTTACCGAAAGTAAAGAGCAAATAACTAAAATAAATATTACGTAACCTCCTTTGGCAACAAGATCAAGGAGACTGGGGTTATACATTATCTAAATCCTTTCTCAGAAAATTAAGCTCATAAAATTTTCAAATTATAATAACAACATTCCTTTAGATGCTTAAGAACATTGTTTTGTTTTACCTATGACTAAAAAATATTCTAAACCAACTATTGTTTAAGTGACGCTTTTAACAATAAAAATTATTTCCCTTCCTCTTTCATCAATCTATGCATAATACTGTGATGTCTTCCGTAAAAGAAATAAATCACTAAACCAATTGCAAGCCATCCAAACAATCTTAACCAATTTTCTTCTGGAAGCGAAAACATTAAAAGTGAGCAAATTATGATCCCTAATATTGGAACAAGCGGTACAAACGGTGCCCTGAATGGTCGTTCGGCTTCCGGATGTGTTTTTCTCATAATTATTACTGCGGCACATACTACTACAAAAGCAAATAGAGTTCCTATATTTACCAAATCTGCAAGAACTCTTAAAGGCAAAAATCCCGCTAAGATAGAAACAAAAGCACCCGTAAGTATGGTCGACTTCCATGGTGTTCTGAATTTTGCATGTACATCTCCGAAAAATTTAGTAGGAAGCAGTCCGTCTCTAGCCATTGCCAAAAATATTCTAGCTTGGCTCAACATCATAACTAGTAGAACGGATGTAATACCTGCAACAGCACCTAGCGAAACTAAAAATTCCGCCCACACTAATCCAACTTGCTTAAAAGCATTAGACACCGGCGCATTAATATCGATCTTGTTGTATCCAACCATTCCTGTTAATATGCCTGAAACCGCAATATATAGAATCGTGCAAAGGATTAATGAAGTAATAATTCCTATGGGGACATCACGTTTGGGATTTTTAGCCTCCTCGGAATGCGTAGAGACAGAATCAAATCCAATATAAGCAAAAAAGATAATGGCTGCTCCTGCTAAAACTCCTACCGGAGCCCCTCCGGGACCTGTCTGTCCCCAAATTGTTTTCCCGAATAAGCTAAGTCCCGAATAGCCATAAGGCGCGAACGGGTGCCAATTTGCTGGATTTATATAAAACGCTCCCACAATTATTACAAGAAGTACTATTGCTAATTTCGTTATAACAATTCCCGCGTTGAAGCCGGCGCTTTCTTTAATTCCTTTTACAAGAATAAAAGTAATTAAAATAGTAATTAAGATTGCTGGAAGATCCAAGACTGATCCCGTTGATGCGAGGAGTCCGGTTGTGGGATTAAAATCAAAAGGTGCATTTGAAATAGTAGGCGCAAATTTTACTCCCAATATGCTAATAAAATCCTGAAAATAATGCGACCATCCGTGCGCAACTGTAGCAGATGCCACCGCGTATTCTAAAATTAGATCCCAACCGATTATCCATGCAAATAATTCTCCTAAAGTTGCGTATGCATAAGTATATGCTGACCCTGCAACAGGTACCATTGAAGCAAATTCTGCGTACGATAATGCCGCAAATACGCAGGCAATCCCCGAAACCACAAATGATAAAACTATTGCGGGACCACTCTTATCGTGAGCTGCAACTCCTGTCAGTACAAAAATTCCTGTACCGATAATTGCTCCGACGCCAAGGCTCGTTAATGCTACCGGACCGAGTACGCGGCGCAAACGGTTTTCACTTTTAACTTCGTCTAGTAAAACACTAAGTGGTTTTGTAGCAAATATTTGCTTCATGTTCTAGCTCCTTTTTAAAATATTAGCAAATAAAAAGTCTATAAAAATATCTTTTATCTCGTTTGGTTAGCAGTTAAATATAAGATTGCAAAAACTATTCAATTCAACTTCCTTTGTCAAGTAGATTTTTAATTTAGATGATATTTTTTAATGCTAAAAAAAATCCCGGCTTCCTTTTCAGAAAACCGGGGTTCTATTCTTATTCTAATAAAGTTAGATAAATAATGGCGCCAATACCAAAGTTAAAGTGGCTAATAATTTAATCAGCACATGCAATGATGGCCCCGCTGTGTCCTTAAAAGGATCACCAACCGTGTCACCTACAACTGATGCTTTATGAGGATCAGACTTTTTACCGCCATAAGCACCTGTTTCTATGAACTTCTTTGCGTTGTCCCATGCACCGCCACCGTTGTTCATAAATAAGGCAAATAAAATTCCTGTTATCGTACCTACCATTAAATACCCTCCAACTACTTCTGCTCCTAGTGCACCGGTTGGATTATTTATTCCTCCGCCCCAATAATAAATCCATTTGAAAACTAATCCAACTCCTATTGTCATTCCAACAACAAGCAGTCCGGGAACAACCATTTTTCTTAACGCTGATTTTGTAGCAATATCAACACACTGTCCGTAATCCGGTTTTGACGTGCCTAGCATGATTCCTGGATTATTTTTGAATTGTTCTCTTACGTTATTT
>JAJYCM010000179.1 GCA_021778375.1 Bacteroidota bacterium | reverse complement strand
ACCCTTAAAATGCATTACTCCGGTGTTCATCAAATTCATTCTATCAATATTGTAAACAAGCATCTTCACTCTTTCAAGCGCAATTTCATTTGCAATCAATGTCCCTCTGCTGTTCATCATTTCGCCAAGCCCTGTTGTTTTAGAGCCGGGCGCAGAACAAAGATCCAAAACAATATCGTTTGATGATGGATTTAAAATCAACGGCGGTATCATTGAAGATAAACCTTGAATATAATATTGACCGATTATATGCTCTACCGTTTTTCCGAGAAATTGATTGCCGGATTTTATTTTTAAGGCATTTGGAATCA
The DNA here is from genome assembly GCA_021778375.1 of Bacteroidota bacterium. Taxonomy (GTDB): domain Bacteria; phylum Bacteroidota; class Ignavibacteria; order Ignavibacteriales; family Ignavibacteriaceae; genus FEN-1297. The sequence goes on along the minus strand of JAJYCM010000179.1, from coordinate 5,501 downwards.
GTTCGATTTCTTCAGTACTAATCGACAAATCATCCCTCAGCCTTTTCATTAGGCTTTTCTTATTTGCTTTTAAATTATTCACCCGGATATATTGAGTTGGCTCACGCCTTATAAAATCAACATATTCATCCGCTGCATTTTTCCCGTAAAGCGATGTTAAATATGATTTAATATTTTCACTAACTTCAATCAAAATTGCTTCTAATGCCTTACCAAGTTTAAGTGCCTAAAAATTTCATTGACTACATAACTTGAATTTTTCATGCCGGGAAAATTCTTTTTGTGATCAGCTTCGATATGCCTAATTAAAGTATCCAGATATTCCTGGTAAAGTGTAATAGTTTCTAACACTTTTTCTTTTTTTGACGGGAGAAGTATTTCTTTTGGTTTTGTTCTGTTAGCATAAATAAAATATTTCGCTTCATTGTAATCAGATGCTTGGTGCACAGATTTACCGTCGGTCGTCAGGATTTCGTAACTGCCGAAGAATTCTTGCCCTACAACCAATGTTTTTTCCGGAAGGTTTATTGTTTTTGCTTCGTCAGTTTTTAGAAAATCGACAGGAAACTCCTTCAATCCTTCCGCTGATAACTTAATTACCCAGTCTGTAATAAACTTTTTTTCGTTCAATTATTATTCAAAATCTTTTATAAAAGTGGAAATGGTATTTTTCAGGTCGTTGGTGTTTGTGTATCCTATCACTTTGAGAAGCTTCGAATTGCATCCAGTAATCATAGCTGAAACTTTTTTTACTTTCTTATTATAAAGCGCGAGTACTGGAATTTTAAGCTGGTACAAGCCAAAAGCAATTTCAAAGCCTACGCCTAAACTTGGTCCGGAAACTTCGGCTATTATTAAGTCACTTTTTTTTAGCCAACTAATATCACGATTAAAAATTTCTTCTGCAGTTAAAGATTTCTTCCCTGAGAATTCTTTATTTAACTCGGACAAAGCTGTTAATCCTAAAGAATTAATGTGAGCAATAATTTCATCATAATATTTCTGATAGCTAACGTCTCCCTTAATTGGACCGGCGCAATAAATATTCATTTATAAATTTAATATTTCTTGATAAAAGTTTTCGTACAAAGGAATAATTTTTTCTTTACTGAAATTCTCTACTGACCTTTTGCGCGCATTAGCCGAGAAAATCTCGTACTTCTTTTCGTTTGTCAAAAGATCAATCGCATATTTAGCCATCCTGTCAATATCACCTATTTCAGCAATATAACCGGTTTCATTATGCTTTACTAACTCCGGCAAACCACCCACACTTGATGAAATTACCGGAAGCCCGCAAGACATTGCTTCAAGTGCAGCAAGTCCGAAACTTTCAGACTGTGAAGGAATTAAGAAAAGATCAGCAGCGTTTAATAGTTCTACAAGCGCCTCCTGCTTTCCCAAAAATTTTATATGTTCGCACAAGCTAAGTTCACGGCATAATCTTTCACATTCGGAACGATCCGGGCCATCGCCGACTAAAATTAATTTTGCAGGGATCTCCTTAATTACCTTTTCAAATATTCTAATCGTGTCGGTAACTCTTTTTACAGGTCTGAAATTGGAAGTGTGAATCAATATTTTTTCTCCCTTTGGTGCCACATGCTTCCTGAAACTACATGCACTAGCAGGCTTAAAAATTTCAGTGTCGACAAAGTTAGGAATTACTTCTATTTCTTTTTCAATCGAATAATTTGTTAAAGTTTTTTCTTTTAAGAATCTTGATACCGCCGTTACGCCGTCGCTTTGCTCAATGCTAAATTTTACAAGTGGAAGAAATGACGGTTCAAGTCCGATTAAAGTTATATCTGTTCCATGAAGTGTGGTAATTACTTTAAGATCTCTTTTTCCTTTTAAGATTTGCTTTGCTAAATATGCGCTACTTGCATGAGGAATAGCGTAGTGAACATGAAGTAAATCCAACTTTTCAAACTCAGCAATCTCCGACATCTTGCTTGCAAGCGCTAGACTATATAATGGAAACTCAAACAGCGGATAGCTGCTCATCTCAACTTCATGGAAAAAAATATTTTCGACAAAATCTGTAAGACGAAAAGGAAGTGCATAGCTGATAAAGTGAACCTGGTGTCCCTTTAATGCTAATTCTTTTCCGAGTTCGGTCGCAATTACACCGCTGCCACCATAAGTAGGGTAGCAAGTTATTCCTATTTTCATAAAATTTTAATTTCCGTAACTTTAATTTAAGTAATAAAATGCTTTTAAAGATAAATACAAATTTAATAATAATTGTTGTTTAGCCTCAAAGCTTATACTGAAATTCACTTGTTTTCTGCAAACAAGAATTTTTAGTGTCGATTTATTTTTCAAAGAATAGTTTTTTGTATGAAATTATTAATATTTGGACATACGGTTGAAGACCACATTCATTACCAGGGCGAGAATAAAATAAAGCCGGGCGGAATCTTTTATACGGTGCTTACGCTTTTAAATTTTAAGGACGAAAATGATGAAATATTTTTGAACACTTCTATCCAAAAAGAAAATTATCATTTATTTTCTCCGGTTTTCGACCGGCTTGACCATCGATATTTTACTTTTGTTGAACGCATACCCAAAGTTTTCCTTAATATTCATAATTTTAAGGAACGAGGGGAGACTTATGAAAATATAACGGCAAAGCTTGAAATTCTTCCGACCGGTCTTTCCCAGTTTGATGGAATTCTTATCAACATGATTACCGGTTTCGATTTGACACTTGAACAGTTAAAAGAAATTAGAGAAAATTATACTGGTTTAATTTATTTTGATGTTCATACACTTTCGCGAGGGCTTGATGAAAATTTTCACCGGGATTTTCGAGTTATCCCACATTTCCGGGAATGGGCTTCTTTATTGAGCATTATTCAAGTCAATGAAAATGAATTGCATACTCTTTTTGATATACCTGATGAAATTGATATTGCACGCGAAATATTAAACTGCGGTGTGAAATTACTTATTGTTACTAAAGGCGAAACTGGTTCCAAGATTTATTCTTTGAATAATGATGAACTGACTTCAACTTTTATTTCGTCTATCAAAATTAAAACAAAGAATAAGATAGGCTGTGGAGATACCTTTGGGGCGGTATTTTTTTATGCTTATATTCAATCCGAAAATTTTATAAAAGCTTTAACCCTTGCTAATATCTCCGCCGGCTGCGTGGTCTCTTATGATGATATTTATGAATATAAAAATTTGAGAAAAGATGTTTTCACACGATATAATTAAAAATAGGATACTTGTTGTAGGCGCTAATGGAATGCTTGGACTCCGCGCAATAGAATTTTTTTCTAAACAGAAAAATATCCAACTTCTGGGTTGTTCCGTAGAAGAGGACCCTTTTTTTAATAATGCTGACTATATATCTTGTGATATTTCAAAGAGAGAAAATATAAAAAAAATCATATTTGATTTTTATCCGGATTTTATAATTAATGCAGCAGCTTTTACTAACGTAGATAAAAGCGAAACCGAACGCGAGCTTGCATGGAAAATAAATGTTAAAGGAGTTGAGTATCTTGCCGAATCAGCCCGAAACATTGACGCGCACTTAATTCATATCTCTTCTGATTACATATTTGACGGTAAAAAAGGACCCTACCACGAAAATGAAAAACCAAATCCTCTTGGCTATTATGGCAGGACAAAGCTTGCAAGCGAGAATGCACTAAAAATTTCCGGAGCAATGCACACGATACTTAGAACTAATGTACTCTATGGATTAGCTGCCCAAAGCAGGCCTGATTTCGTTAGATGGGTCGTTCAATCTGTTCGTGAAAAAAGTCCTATAAGAATTGTTATTGACCAAATTAACAATCCGACCTTTATCGACGATCTCGTCCAGGCAATCAATAAAATAATCGAGTTTCGCAAATCGGGAATTTATAATATCGGCGGACAAGAATTTCTTTCACGTTATGATTTTACTTTAATAATCGCAGACTATTTTAATCTTGATAAGAATCTTATTACTCCAATTCTTACAGAAGAACTTCATCAACCGGCAAAAAGACCTCTTAAATCAGGGTTAATAACTCTAAAAGCTCAAATCGAGCTTGGCTATAAACCGTGTTCAATTATTGAATCACTCGCAATAATGAAGAGAGAGCTTTCATTATGAAATAGAGATTTCATTTTGCCTGCATAATCCTTGTTGTTCAGTTGTCTTCTAATTTGGTAAAGATATTAGGGCTGATAGAAACGGGTAATTAAATTTTCAAGCTAATTCTTTTGATAAACGCTGACGAACAATATTAACCAAAGATTCGTAATTCTGACCTTCCGGGTAAACTGGCTTGAGAAATTTCACACTAATCTTTTTCCATGGTCTTGGAAAAAAACTTCCTCGCGGCAAAGCTTTATAAGCGCCTTCAATTGAAACCGGAACAATCGGCACGTTTAGCTCTTGACTTAAGATAGCAAATGATTTTTTAAACTCTCCAAGCGAACCAGTCCGTGTTCTTGTACCTTCCGGAAAGATAATTATGTTTTTCCCTTTCCTTAATACTTCTGCTAATTTTTGCAGCGATTCCTTTAAGTCACGGTTTAAATCCATAATTATCACGTTGTTTCTATTTGCCAGGGCTTTTACCCAAGGGTTTCTAAGATGCTTTTCTTTAGCATAAAAGTAAGTATTCTTCATTACTTTATTTTTTAAGAACATTGAAACAAATAATCCGTCAAAAAAACTTTGATGATTAGGAGCAATAATAAATGGACTTTCGGGCAAATTTTCCGTTCCTTCCCCTTTCAATCTAAAATAAAGTTTGAATAAAATCTTCGACGTGTTCTTAAAAAGATTCTGAGTGAACCAACTTTTGGGAAGTTTAAGTTCTACCTTTTCCTTAAATATCTCAGCCCATTTGACTGTTTCAACAGTGAACCTGTTTTTTTTCTCTCTCATAAATTGGGAAAGTTTCTCAACAGTTGGATGATAAATCAAAACATCATTCTGAATTTTAATGCCAAAAGTTGATTCAAGAAAAACGTGAAGGTTCACTTTATCCAACGAATCAAGCCCTAAGTCAATCTCGAAGTGATCATCGGGAGAAATGTCGTTTTTCTTTTGCTCTTTTAGAAAATCCCTAATTACTAGATATTCTTCAAATTGTGGTTCATTTAATACTTGCTTTTTGATCCCGCTATTTCCATTAATTATGGCGGCTAATTTGAAACGCTGTATTTTACCAAGTCTTGTTTTGGGCAGTTCATCTTTATAGAGAATAAATTTGTTGATTTTTTTGTAGGAAGAAACACTGTGGTTATATTTATCTATTATTTCCCACCGGAATAATTCTTCAATATTCTGGATTGAATTTTCTGCGAGCCTCTTAAAATCCGGATAGATTACAGCTGTTAAAATATCATTCAGCATAAACACACCGACTTCTGCTATATAGTTTGAAAGTTCCTTAATTTTATTTTCTATTTCTTCGGGATTAATATTTTTCCCGTTCGATAAAACGATAATTTCTTTAGAGCGTCCTGTTATGTGAATG
>JAJYCM010000178.1 GCA_021778375.1 Bacteroidota bacterium | reverse complement strand
GTCGAAAAGCTGGGACAAAAGTTCGGCAGACATCCGGGACTAATTGCATGGCAGATTGATAACGAATTTTGGGGAGATGACTATTCCAATAATTCTTTAATTGCTTTTCATAAATGGCTTAAAAAACGATACGCCACAATTGAGAATTTAAATAACTTATGGTGTACGGAATTGTGGAGTCAGAAATATCAAACATTCGATCAAATTCCCCTGCCGGATCCATATAGAGCTGGAGCCGGTCAACATCCTTCACTTTTTTTGGCATATAGACGATTTATGAGTGATAGTTATATATCGTTTTGTGATGAGCAGGTAAAGACTTTAAGGAAATATACGAGTGTTCCGATCACTACTAACGGCCACAATCCTATATTTCAAGAAATTGATTATGAAAAATTATTTAAGAATTTGGATGTTGTCTGCTACGATTCATATGCAGGTCCTAAAGAATTATATCGCTATGCTTTCCAAGCAGATTGGATGCGGGGCTTGGGAAAACCTTTCTGGCTGGCTGAAACAGATGTTAGTGTTAGCGGTGGAACTTCGGTATCGAACATTAACGACTTTGCAGATTACAAAGGATCCTTAAGAACAAAAATGTGGTTAAATTATGCACTGGGCAGCAACTTGGTCAGCTTTTGGTTGTGGCGCCAGCATTGGGCCGGACAAGAGTTAGAGCATAGCGGGTTACTTTATCCATGGGGTGATGAAAGTGTAAATACTCCGGAGATCCAAGAGGTAGCAAAAGAATTAAATCATTACGGTGATTGGTTGAGAAGCACTAAACCTAAGCAGGCAACTGCCGCTCTATATTATGAAATACCGATGCAGTGGATATTTGAAGCGACACCGATAGCAGAAGGATTCCAGTATGATGCAGCCATAACTTCTTATTATAATATGTTGGTTGACGCTGGATTAAACAGAGATGTTATAATGGGAAATGCAGATCTAAATAATTACAAAACTCTTTTCTCTCCTTACATGCCTGCCTTTGAAAAAGGACAACTTAAAAAAATAGAAAACTTTGTTGAAAATGGCGGAACGTGGGTTCTCGGACCGCTTTCTGCTTGCAGAACTTTAGAAGCAACGGCACATAAAAATGCCTGCTATGGAACTGACCTAGAAAATTGGCTGGGAATACATGTTCGGCACAGATTACCTCCGTCTAATGAAACTCGAATTGTTACAGGAAATGGTACCGCAAAATGCAGTTATTGGTGCGATGCTTATAAGGTTAAAAACAATCAAAGAGTAATTGCTAAATATGAAAACGGTGCCTTGGACGGAATGCCGGCAATCGTTGAATGTAAAATCGGGAAAGGGCGTGTATTTGTTATGGGTACTAAACCTGACGATTCATGGATGATTAATTTTGTTAAGAAAATAACACATAATAATGATTATTCCGTTAAACCGGGCGTTTTTGTTATCGAAAGAGTTGATAATCAAAATAAACCGGCCGGAATAATTGCGATAAATACAAATCAAGGAAAGTCAAAATATATTTATAAAGGAGTTACTCATATCTTGCAAAGTTATGGAGTCAGGATTTATCCATTGTATGGGAAAAAAATCAATTAATAGTAATAACATTTCTTAATACTTATGAAAACAATAGCAAGCATTTGTCTAATAGTAATATCTTTTGTTTCTATCTTGAATGCTCAATCTGAAAATGATTCCAATATTTCTGCAAGAGCCTATAATGCAGAATATGCAAAAACAATTTCAATTTTATGGCCTGCATTTCAAGATACATCTCAGCGATTGCATATTCCAACGGCTCGTGAAGTAAGCACACCCCTAGGAATATCTGCCCGTATGTTGATGAACAATTTTATGCGCGATGCTTTTATTTGCAAAGGACCTGACTATAAATTTTATTTAATAGGAACTTCTGGTGGCGCAGATGTATGGGAAGAGAACGATGGAATCAATATCTGGGAATCAGTTGATTTGATAAGCTGGAAGCCTCTCGGTCTTGTTTGGAGTTTCGACAAAGATGCCACTTGGTCAAAGAAATTTCAAGTCTCCCCTTTCTTCGGCAAAAATTCTAAGCCTGTACGAGCAGTTTGGGCGCCCGAATTGCACTATTTGAAGGGAACTTATTGGATCTGTTATTCGATGAATTATACAGGCATTGGTATTCTAAAAAGTACCTCTGGGAAAGTAGAGGGACCGTATGTGGATGTTAAAAAAGATGGGCCAATTGCGGACATGATAGATCCTTCTCTTTTCCAGGATGACGACGGTACCGTTTATCTCTTATGGGCTGGGGATAAATATGCACGTCTTAAATACGATTTAAGTGACCTTGCTGAAAAGCCTCGTGAATTTAACTTTGAACAAAAAACTTGGAGCGAAGGATCTTCAATGTATAAAATAAATGGGAAATATATTTTAGATATTGCAACGGTCAATCCTAAAAATTATGCGGAAGCAAAACTTCCAGAAAGTTACGATTGCGAAGTACTCATCTCGGATAGCATAAACGGTACTTTCAAAAACAGACATATTGCAGTGCCATACGGTGGCCATAATAATTTTTTCCAGGATAATAATGGGCATTGGTGGTCAACAATTTTCGGAAGTGGGTCAAAGGTACCTTGGGCACAGCGCCCGGGAATAGTTCCGATAGACATTTCTCCTAACGGGTATGTCGCCCAGTCAAAAATATTTCCATACAAACCATGGCGCTTTACAACGGTTAACCCAGCAGATAGCCTCTGGAATACGGAGAATTTCGACGACAAGTTCTGGGATATCGGAAGTGGCGGAATCGGATATGAATCGCAAAATACTCCCGGAGCGGTAATAGGGACTTACATTAAAACGGACAGTTTATGGTGTCGCCGCAGTTTTTTTGTTCGTAGGCCAATATTAGATTCCTTTAAACTTCTTGTTTACAACCGAGGGAATGCCCAAATATATTTAAACGGAGAAGAAGTTTCAAAAGTAAAAGAATCTGTTTCAAATTATAAAATTATACCTGTTAGAAAAGCTTATATACATAAAGGTGAAAATTTACTTTCAGTCTTTATAATAAAAGATAATGAACCAGTTTACATAGATATCGGGATTATAGAAGGTAAATTGCCGAACATTGTATTACAATAATTTAACAATTTGATGCAATAATTAGTAGATTTTGAAAATATATCAATAACTACAGATGAAAGTCAATTTGTTGAAGAAACAATCGCCCAGATAGGAACTTCAAAATTTATTTCGTCTGAATACGGATTATAATTTAAACATTCAATTCTATTTAAAACAATCGAAAGATAATTTTATGTGTGACACATTAGAAAGATTAATGAATTGTATAGAATCAGGGAAAATTAATAAATTGTCTCCATTTCCAGCTTCGCTTAAGGGTCAAGACGGTGCCGACGAACTCTGTAAATTGGCTTTAGATGAAGGTATAAATCCGCAAGTCATTTTGAATCAAGCATTGATTCCCGGTATGTCAAAAATCGGTGAGAAGTTTTCTCAAGGTAAAGCGTTTGTACCTGAAATGTTAATCTCTGCAAAGGCAATGACTGCAGCTATGAAGCATCTAAAGCCATTCTTTGCTACCGGAGAAATAAAACGAAACGGTGTATTTGTGATTGGGACAGTTATGGGCGACTTACATGATATTGGTAAAAATATTGTTTCAATGACAATAGAAGGCGCCGGCTGGGAAGTAATTGATCTTGGAGTTGATGTAAAGCCCGAAAAGTTTATGGAGGTAATAGATAAATATCCTGATTGTGTTGTAGGATTATCGGCTCTTTTGACAACAACGATGGCGAATATGGAAGTAGTGGTAAAAGAAATAAAGAGTAAATATGCCGATAAAGTAATTTTGGTTGGGAGTGCTCCATTATCACAAGATTTTTGTAAAAAAATCGGTGCAAGTTTTTATTCTCCAGATCCACAAGGTGCTGTTGAATACCTTAAGAAGGTTGCGGCATAATCCACCTATAGGATAGATTATGAACATCAAGAAATTTTCAATTTAAATACAACGAATTGGATATTAAAAGAAATTCTTTGATAAAGACAATGGGATATACTGAAGAATCACTTCCTGCGATGATAAATGAAGAAATTGACGAAGTATTTGAGAGCGGCAATGATCTTTGGAATATTGCAGGAGGATATAGCATAACTGAATCTATTAACCTGGATAAAAGTAATTTCAGTATTCTTCTTGATAATGTTGAATTTGATATTCACAATGTGATTTTCCAACAAATAAGGAAATCAAATATCATAGCAATATTTGCTTGTACTGCGGGGAAAAGAATAACAGATAAGTCGAAAGAATTTATGAAGGATGGCGATTTGCTTAAAGGTTATGTATATGACTTATTTGGTTCGATAGTAGTTGAAAGTGCTATGGATCTTATTCAAAATTCTCTCCAAAAAGAGATGGCAGCATTGGGTTTAAAAATAACAAACCGTTTTAGTCCGGGCTATTGTGGCTGGGAAGTTGCCGAACAGAAAAAACTTTTTAGTTTACTGCCTGAACATTTTTGCGGCATTGAGTTAACAGATTCATGCCTGATGCAGCCGACAAAATCTGTTAGTGGGATTATCGGGATAGGAGAATCAGTAAAATATAACGGGTGTACATGTAATATATGCGATGCTTCGAACTGTTTGTATAAAAATTTGAAATATCAATAATTGTAATTTATCCATAAAAGACTAATCGGCTATCGTGAAAAAATATTGATTTGCTAAATATATAGGATAAAATTTTCAATAATTGTAAGTCAAATATTAATTTAAAATTAAATATAGGGCACTTCTAAAAACTAACAATTAAACTTGATTTATTTTGTAAACTCATTATTTTTCATAGAATATTATCGTTTTATACCTTTATTTTAAGGGGTCAACGACCTCTTTTGAGGGTTTTAACCTCTTAGGCACACCTCACCCTGCAAGCTGCAAATATCGGTTCATATTATATGTCAGGTTCATCAAACCTATAACCCCTTCAGCCCTTAGCTTGCCTATTGTTCGTATGTATATTCCCTTCATACTGTTGGTCATGTAGCCAAACACATGTTCTATCCTCGCCCTGATCTTCGACTTCTTCCGATTCTTTTCCCATTGTGCCTCGGTCAATGGAGTGTTGCTATAACCTTTCTTATGTATTCTGTTTCTTATCTTTTCCTTTTTTAACAGGGTTGCTATCTCTTCTCCCGAATATGCACTGTCTGCATATAGCTCATGGTGGCTATCACTTTTATCCAATAAACCATCCACTGCCTGTGAATCGTGGACGCTTGCATCGGTAACTTTATATCCGCTTATCAACTTGCTCTTTCGGCATATCTTTACATGATTCTTATATCCATAATAGGTCTCTCCGTTCTTCTTCAGCCATCTTGCATCTGTATCTTTTTGACGTAACATATTAGGCTTTCTTTCCCACCCCTCAGGTATTTCTCCCTGTTTGATCTGGTCATTGTCTTGACGGCTGTTTCTTTGTTTCGGCGCTTCTACTATTGTTGCATCTATTATTGAGCCTTCTTTTAACAGTAATCCCTCTTGCTCTAAGATATTCTCAAACTTATGGGCACTTCTAAAAACTTCAATATTCTCTGCGAACGTTGCATATTCTTTTCCTTAAATTTTTATAAAAGATAGTATTTAGAAGTGCCCTTAATTTATTAATGTTACTGACATTTTTTCTAAAATCGATTTGAAAATAAAATCATTTTTGTAACAACTTGTAATTCAATAATATTTTTCCATTTTAAGCCAAATAAATTAAGGTTTAAAATGAATCAAGGTAAAACAATCTTTTCGC
>JAJYCM010000177.1 GCA_021778375.1 Bacteroidota bacterium | reverse complement strand
CTAAATCCCAGCATGAGGGCTTTAGTTACTTTCCGATTTACTACTTTCTATGAAAATTTTATTTATTTTACATAAAACAAAAAAAAGGTCTGATTTTTATGGAATTACAATTCATCGGAGCTGACAGAACCGTAACAGGTTCAATGCATAAATTAAAAATTAATAATAAAACTTATCTCCTTGACTGCGGTCTTTATCAGGGTAAACGAAAGGAAGCATTCGAGATAAATAAGGATTTTGATCTTTTTAACCCGGAAGAAATTGATTATTTAATTTTATCGCATGCTCACATTGATCACTGCGGAAATATTCCTAATCTTGTTAAGAAAGGATTTGACGGCTCAATTTTTTGCACCAATGCTACAAAAGATCTATCGAGAATAATGCTTAAAGACAGCGCTCATATTCAAGTAAAAGATGTTGAGTATGTAAATAAAAAAAGGATTAAACAAGGGAAGAAGCCTTTCGAACCTTTGTATGATGAGAAAGATGCTGAAGCAGTGTTCCCTTTAATGAAGGGGTTTAGTTATCACGAAGAGATTTTGATAAATGAAGATGTTTCGGTAATGTTTTACGATGCCGGTCATATATTGGGGTCGGCAATAGTTTATTTGAAAATTAAAGAGAATGGTAAAGAAATTAAGTTTGGATTTTCCGGAGATTTAGGAAGACCGAACCTTCCGATATTAAAAGACCCCGAACAAATTCCAGATGTTGATTGTTTTATTTGCGAAAGTACATACGGGGGAAGGTTCCATGATAAAATCGAAGGCAGCGAAGCGAAGCTTGCCGAGGTAATAAAAAAGGCAATAACAAACGGCGGTAAGATTATTGTGCCGGCATTTAGTGTTGGCAGAACGCAAGAATTAGTTTACTCAGTGCATAGAATTTTTGAGAGCAAACAAGCGCCAAGAATTCCTATATATGTTGACAGTCCTCTTTCTACAAATGCAACCGAAATTTTCCGTGAACATCCCGAATGCTTTGATGAAGACACAGTTAAGTTTTTACATAAATATGATGACCCATTCGGATTCAACCAACTTAAGTATATCACGGATGTTGAAGACTCAAAAAAGTTAAACGATATTTGTGGTCCCATTATGATTATCTCTGCATCCGGAATGGCAGAAACCGGGAGGATACTCCATCATCTTGCTAACAACATTGAAAATAGTAAAAATATTATTTTGATGGTTGGGTACTGTGCTGAAAATACATTAGGTAAAAAATTAATAGACAAAGCAACAGAAGTAAACATTTTCGGCGATGAGTATAAAGTCAAAGCAGAAGTAATAGTAATGAATTCCTTCTCAGCTCATGCTGACTCGAACGAGTTGACGGATTATTCATCGAAATTTGACAGAAATAAATTAAAAAATATTTTTTTAGTACACGGCGACTATGACCAGCAGCTTAAATATTCTGATAGATTGAAGACCGCTGGGTTTAAGAATATTTCTATACCATCACGAGGCGATGTATTTGAAATTTGAAGTGATCATTTTTACACTTTTATACTTTTTAAACAGATTTGATACCCAAGAAGTTTTACCATAGAATTTTGGATCAAAGAGTTTTAATATATTCGAAAAAACTTCTTCCAAAAAGTTTCGGAAAACTGAAAATATTAATATTAATATTAATATTTTCTGCTATAACAAAAACTTATGGACAGAGACAGATAGACAGTCTTAATCTTATTCAAACTAACATGCCTTTGAATTTACTTTCAACAAATTTCGATAAGCAGTTAAACATTTATTCACTTTCAACTAATCTTCAGTTTCATAAAAAATTTAGCGACTGGTTATTAGATGTTTCTGAGAATTATAATTCTACCTTCATTAAATCAAATCAGAATAGCACAAGAGATGAACATTTTTTCTCGACCTCCGGCGATTATTCCTTTAGCAAAATTTTAAGTTTAGGACTACTTGTAAATAATAATATATATTCGGACAGCCGCCAGTTTGAAATAAACCAGGCTTCGTCTTCAAGCTTGATAGCTTTCGGAGAAATTAAGCCCGAACAAAAGATTGTAATTGCTCCTTTTGCCGGTTACACAAATAACCGGCAAATAGGCGAGGTTGATTATGGGCCAGTCTATGGGGGCGAAGGATATTTAAACAATTTTGATTTTTCAAACTTCATAGTTAGTACTCAGTTAAAGTTTAAGAATGAAGATATTTCACCGAGGAAGAACATTTTACGATACATGAATTTTTTAGTGACTAACGAATTAGAAAAGAATGTTTTCAATATTATAAATTATCAATTTTTTCAAAACAGAAAAGATTTCTATTTCACCGCTGATTCAATTACTTCCGCAGTTTTTGACATAATAAATAATATTCAAAGCAGAACCGAGACGACAAATGTTCTTCAAGATCAGCTAAACTACAACCAATTCTTAGAAATATTTGCTCAGTCATTACTAGGAAGAGTCACATGGCGCACAATTGACCGCGACACCCGTTATCGCACACCCCTGTTAGCTTCGTCATCAATATTCGATACGAAAGTAAATGAATTAAAATTAGAGTTTGAATCTACAACAAACTACAATTCAAAAGTCTTTAACGGAGCATTAAAATTCAATTATTCCGAAAGGGACGAAAGGCACATAACAAAAAATTTTCCTGGAATAAGCGATGTATTTTACCAGGAGAGGTCGGACATGGAAAGCCGCAACGACAATATCGCCAAAAGAATTTCACTTTCATTATTAGGCAACGTTAATTTATCACCCGGCGATCAACTTTTCTTCAGCTTTTTACAAAACAAATTAAGATATGATACTCCAAGTCCGGAAAACTTTGATGACAGAGACGAACTTCTTTCGATACTCCGCATTAAATATATAAAAACATTAACCCCATTTTTTGACGCTTTCCTTAGCTTGGAAGGAACATTTAATCATATAGTTTATATATATTCTGAGTCGAGTTCAAACAACAATATCAATAGAATAATCAAATTAGAATCGGGCGGGAATTATTACGGAAAATATTTTTCATCATACAATAGCTTTAGCGTAATGGCTAACTACACGGTCTATGATTTTGAAGATTTAAATCCTAATTACCGAAGCTTTTCGTTCAGACAGTTTTCCGCGTCGGATTCTACCAGAATTATTTTATCATATAATCTTAGCTTTGAGCACGATGGTTACGTTAAACTTACAGAGCAAGGCGACTTGAAATGGGCATCATTCAGCACACATCCAACACGCTACCTTGAAGAAATTTTTTCTGAACCAAAGTTTACATTAAATTATTACCGATTTAATTTCTCATTAGGCGCAAGGTTTTTCTCTTTAAGTACTTTTAATTATCAGGGACTTCTAAAAGTTTTGGATTCAAGGTATTTAAGCATAGGTCCGCTTACGGAAGTCTCTTTCTCAATTAAAAAAAGCTTAACTTTCTTTTTAACGGGCTGGTATGAATTTATTTCGGCTGACAATAATACAGCTAGACAGCAGGCGAACTTAAATCTAAACATGAATTGGAATTTTTAATTTTAGAATTGAATAGTATATAAATTTTATTATTTTGGCATCAAAAATTTGGAATATTATTGGCTGAGAAAAATTACTCCCTAGAAATTGATAGCGATCCTAATAATTTGATCACTGTAGAAGAGTTTGTAAACTATTTTACAATCGATCTTAATATTGATTCGGAACGACTCCCGGGATTACTTTTGGCAGTAACCGAGGCGACTACGAATGCAATCATTCACGCTAACAAATGTGACACAAATAAAAAGGTTAAAATTGACGTTGAGGTAGTCGAAAACAAATTATATATTCATGTTAAAGATGAAGGTAAGGGTTTTGATCCATCAAAAGTTCCTGATCCTACCGAGCCTGAAAATTTACTTAAGGATTCAGGGCGCGGATTGTACCTGATGCGCGTTTATATGGACGACTTGAAATATGAAGTTACGCCTGACGGCACGGAGACAATTCTTATATTAAATCTTCATAAATAATGTATAAGTTCAAGAGCAAGGTTGGGGCATTTTGTTATTTCTATTTATTTCCCTCTTTTTAAATTCTCCTTAAACTTCTTTATTTTTAGTCCCATAAGTAAATACTCCTAAGCAGACTTGAAATTTACAAGAATGCTTCGGAGAGTTTGCCTCTTAAAAGGTAGACTAAATCCAATCCGCATAAGCGGGAAAATATAATAAGGAGATATTATGGCACATAAAAAAATTGCACTTATTGGCGGCGGACAAATTGGCGGTGTACTGGCACAATTGATCGCTATGAAACAATTAGGTGACGTTGTTCTCTATGATATAGTTGAAGACCTTCCACAGGGGAAGACCCTTGATATAGCCGAAGCAGCGCGCGTTGATGGCTTCGATGTAAAAGTCACCGGCACGAATAATTATAAAGATATTGCCGGATCAGATCTTGTTATCGTCACTGCAGGTTTACCTCGCAAACCAGGAATGAGCAGGGATGATCTGCTTAGCACTAATGCAAAAATTATGAAGGTAGTTGCAGAAAATGTTCGCGAGTATGCACCTAACTCAATCGTTATGATTATATCAAATCCTCTTGATGCAATGGTGACACTATTCAAAAAAGTATCTGGCTTCCCAGCTAACAGAGTTCTTGGGCAAGCAGGCGTTTTGGATTCTTCCCGGTTTTCGACTTTTATTGCATGGGAACTCGGCGTTTCTGTTAAAGATGTAAATGCAATGGTACTTGGCGGACACGGAGATACAATGGTTCCACTAATCCGCTACGCCAATGTTAACGGCATTCCGGTTATGGAAATGCTCGAGCGGAAGTATAAAGACAAAGCTAAAGCCAAAGAAGTTATTATGGCTATGGTTGAACGGACTAAAATGGCAGGCGGCGAAGTTGTTAAATTATTAAAGACCGGATCTGCATTTTATTCCCCTGCTTCTTCTGCGACCGCGATGGCGGAATCTATATTACTTGATGAAAAAAGATTACTACCGGCTTGCGCATTGCTTAACGGAGAATTTGGAGTAACAGGTTATTACGCAGGCGTTCCAGCCGTGCTTGGTGCAAACGGAATTGAAAGAGTAGTTGAATTATCATTAGATGCGGATGAACAGGCTGCATTTGACAATTCTATAAATGCAGTTAAAAAACTTGTCGAAGATATGGAGAGACTCGGATTCTAATTATTTCTCCTTTCAAATTGCAACGCTAATCAAACCTATTAAAATTGTAGGTTATGGTTAGCGTTTTTTTTATTACTATATGTGACAATGCTTTAATGGAGCAGTAAGATTTGAATTTTCCTACTCTTAAAAAATTACTAAATTGATGTTTGATTTTTGGTCTGTTGTGCGATTGTGCAAAAGAACTTTCAACTAAAAAATAATCGAAAGAACGGACCTGAAAAGATTACCTATTATTTTTCACAAAAAAATTTGGAGTTAAGAATGAAATTATTGGGCGGGATGCTTTTATTATTTTCTGCGCTGATGTTTTACTCATGCAAAAGTTTGGATAACAACCCAGTTACAACAACCACAACTATTCCGTCATTAAGCGGTACTTGGTCAATAAATTATACAGGTTCGAATAATGATACTTTAAATGTAATATATAATATAAACGGAACTAACGGAAATCTCGGCGGAACAGGTTCGGGATATTATGTTCAGCACTCATCAGGTATTAATTCCAAGTTTCTATTCAGTGGAACAATCGGTGGTACTTACACTACATCCAATATTAGAGCTACTCTATCTTCTTTCTTTCTCAACGCTGATACATCAGGAACATCAGGTTCAGTTTTTATTGGTACAGGTAGCTTAATCG
>JAJYCM010000176.1 GCA_021778375.1 Bacteroidota bacterium | reverse complement strand
AGCGTGTATCGCAGATCAGAATTGGCCTTTAATCTTTGCCTGCTAATTGACTCCGTTTTTTTACTGGGATAAGTGATTTGATTCTTTTTTTGAGAACAATACCTTTTTATAACCGATAAAAAAATATTCCCGTAACTCTCAAGCTTATTTATTCCTACACCGCTTATTCCTAACAAACTTGACTCGCTTTGTGGAAGTTTTGCAGCCATTTGAGTTAAAGTCTTATCATTAAAAATTACATATGGCGGAATACCGTTTTCTTCGGCAATCTCCTTCCTTTTTTTACGCAACAACTCAAACAGTTCATTATCATAAGCTTGATCGCCGCTTTTTGCCGAGGATTTTACCTTCTTGGTTATAGACCCCGGCTCTTTAATAAATCCAAGTACCTTGTCTTTCTTCAACAAAACATCGTAAGATTTTTTTGTAAGCTTTAAACTGCCGAATTCTATATCCCTGAGTAGAATTTCTTTTCGAATGAACTGATTAACAAAAGTGTGCCATTGTTTTTTATCAAATTCACTCCCAATTGCATATACAGGTAATTTTTGATGCCCGTTGCTGAAAATTCTATCTGATTCTTCTCCGAGTAAAACATCAATTATATAATTGGCTCCGAATATTTCTCCTGTCCGTTTTACTGTCGATAAAAGTTTTTGCGCCGGGATAGTAATGTCAACCATTTCCTTTTCCTCAGCAAGACAATTATCGCACATTCCGCAGTATTCGGTTTGATATGTCTCGCCAAAATAATTTATTAGAGTGTTTCTCCTGCAAATATCCGACTCTGCATATTTAACCATCGCATTTAGATGAGCCTTTGCAGAAAGCATTTCAAGTTCATCTTCTTTTTGATCGATGAAATAATTTATTTTCGAAATGTCGACATAACTGAATAAAAGAAGGCAGTCCGCTCTTAATCCATCTCGTCCCGATCTGCCGATTTCCTGGTAATAAGATTCAATATTTTTAGGAAGATCGTAATGAATTACAAATCGGACATTAGATTTATTTATTCCCATTCCGAATGCAATAGTCGCTATAATGATTTCAACTTCATCTTTAATAAACAAATCTTGGTTTTTATTTCTTTCCTCATCAGAAAGACCTGCATGATAAGGTTTAGTTGAATAACCGAGGTATGACAAATCTTCATGAAGACTATCAACCTGCTTGCGTGAGAAGCAATAAATAATACCAGATTGATTTTTATGTCCTTTCAAAAAATCCACAGTTTGTTCAAATGCATCGCGCTTAGGTAAAACCTGCAAAAATAAATTCTCGCGGTTAAAACTAGCGACAAATTTTTTTGGCCGTATCATATTTAAATTTTTCATTACATCGTCCTGGACTCTTGGCGTTGCGGTTGCTGTAAGTCCAATGCAGACAGAGGATGGAAAATTTTTCCTTAATATTCCAAGCTGGCGATAATCTTTTCTAAAATCATGACCCCATTCCGAAATACAGTGAGCTTCATCCACAGTAATGCAGTCTAAACGAAGGCTTTTTAGTAAACTTGTAATTTCTTCCTTAGATAGAGATTCTGGCGCTAAATAAAGAAGCTTTGCTTTGCCGGTTTTTACACTTTCATAATTTACTCTGTAAACATCCTGAGAAAGAGAACTGTTTAGCAAAGCGGCATTTACTCCAAGCTGACGCAATTGTTCTACTTGATCTCTCATCAATGAAATTAGGGGAGAAATTACTATAGTAAGTCCATCAAAAATTAATGCGGGGATTTGGTAGCAGAGAGATTTGCCTCCGCCAGTAGGCATTATAACAAGTGAATCATTTTTGTTCAGAATGTTTTGGATTATTTCTTGCTGAAGATGTCTGAAAGAATCATAGCCAAAAACATCTTTTAATATTTTTTTAGCTTTTTCCATTTAGGGTTTTCCGTTTTTTTGTGTAAGTACTTATATCTTTCTAACAACTTTAGATTTTATGAATCAGCACTCTCCTTTGGCAAAGATATATAGGAACGAGGAAAATTCATTACCCCAATTTAAGAAAATCAAATTAAATAATTTTTACTCTTTTTTATTATTCTTTCTAGTTCCAGGTAAAAGGAATTGTTTGATTTTGAATTTCATTAATACGTATTTTGCTACTCGTCTGTTAGATATTAACCACAAATAAAATTAAAATATGGAATTTGAAGAAGTAATAGCTTTATCCAAAAGTAAATTACAAGAAGGATTTGAAAGATTTGTTCCTTCCGCGTTGGGTATGTTGTTTGTTTTTTTTCTTCTGCGCGCATACGAAATATTATTTATATGGCGCCATATTTTTTTTCAAGATATCCAATTACGAATAATATTAGTTGGATTTTTATTCGATCTTATTTTCTTTCTTCAAATGTCTGCGTTGCTGTGCATAATTTTTATGGTTTTCTTTTTAATAAACAAAAAAACCGCTGTCATAATTTTTAGAGTACTTGGAATCGTCTTTGTCTTTATTTATCTGCTACTTATTCTTTACTTCTCCAAAGCCGCTTTGCCTTTGGGCTCTGATTTGTTTGGCTATTCATTAGCGGAAATAACTCACACCGTTGGCTCTGCCGGAGGTTTTAACTTAATTTATCCAATCGCTTTTATTGTTTTTATTGCTTTAATTTTTGCAGTCTTTAACAGATTTGACAAAATCAAACTACCTAAATCGGTTATTTATTTGTTTTACTTTTTTGTAGTTATTTCAGTACTGGGTGCAAAAAACCTTGCACCAAAATCCCGGGAATTTGCCAACACTTCTGATTATACTTTAGCCGTAGATAAGCTACAATTTTTTGTCGCTAAATCTTATAACTTCTTTTTTGTCGGTGATTTTGAAATTCCAATATCAAATTATTATTATGATACAGACAACAAGGACACCACTGGCTTCAAATATGTAGATAGCAATTACCCCTTTTTGCATATAGAAAATTCTCCGGATGTTTTAGGAAATTATTTTAATATCGGCACAAAAAAACCAAACATCGTTTTCCTTGTTACAGAAAGTCTAGGTAAAGGATACTCCGGAGAAGGCGCATATTTGGGAAGTTTTACTCCATTTTTAGATTCACTTGCACAACATAGCTTATATTGGGATAATTTTTTAAGCTGCGGCGGAAGGACATTTGCATTCCCATCTTCAATTTTTGGGTCACTGCCTTTTGCACAAAAGGGGTTTCTTGAACTTGGAAATAATATGCCCCCTCATTTTTCTATTATTAAACTTCTGGTAAGCATCGGATATACGGCAAGATTTTTCTATGGCGGCGATTCCCATTTCGATTATATGGATACTTTCTTCAAAAAACAAAATGTCTCTCAAATAATTGATCTAAAGAATTTTGGTCCCGGTTATTCACAAATGCCTTCTTCGGGAAATGGATTTACTTGGGGCTACGGAGATAAAGAATTGTTCGAAAAATATTTCCAAGTTATTAACAAAGATACCAGCAAACATAGAATTGACATTTCAATGACTCTTTCTATGCACAGCCCTTTTTTAATCGCCAATCAAAATTATTATAAGGGGGAAGTGGATAAGATTATCAGCAAACTTAATTTAAGCTCTGATATTATTGCACAGGATAAAAGTTACCGGCAGATGCTTTCCACCGTGGTGTATACAGACGATGCTTATAGATACTTCTTTAATCAGTATAAAAAAAGAGCTGATTATAACAACACAATCTTTATAATAACCGGTGATCATCGAATGCCGGAAATTCCTATTTTGAATCAAATTGACAGATTTCACGTTCCGCTTATAATTTTCTCACCTATGCTTAAAAGAACCGCAATATTTTCTTCCGTCTCTTCGCAGTTTGATATTGCTCCGTCTATTCTTGCTTTTTTAAACAAAAATTACAAAATCCAGATACCGACAGAAACGACTTTTATGGGTTCCGGCTTAGATACAGTAAGACAATTCAGAGACGTTCATAGTTATCCTTTAATGAGGAATAAAAATGAACTCCTAGATTATTTGTATCACGATTATTTTCTATCGGATAAAATTTTATATAGAATAGACGAGAACCTAAATCTAATTCCGTCTAATAATCAAATTATGCTGGATAAAGTAGGAAATTTGTTTGATGACTTTATGCAAAGGAATGATTATATGCTGAAGACAAAAAGATTAATTCCACCTCAGTTTATTTTCTAATATGATTCAATTTATTTTTTATTTATTGTAGTATAATATTCATGAAGAATTGTGGAAACTAATGGTTTGTAATAGAGCCAAAAAAAACTTTCTCTTTCGGAAATTTCATTTGACGAATAGAACAATGGACTAAAATTGGAAATGCCTAAAAAATCCGTAAATAGCATATCCACCGAATTATCACAATAATCACCGCAGAAATAATAAAACTTATAATCCTTATCATAATGCTCAATCACGGCGGGAAATGGATTTGGAATATTCATTGAATTTAAAATTGAATCCCCCCTTGTGTTAGTTTTTATCTGATAAACCGATATAATATCATTGGAATGCGAAGTCAGCATAACGTCAAACCAATATGAATATTTAATCTTCTCAGGCACTTGAAATCTTTCCTGATTTCTTTCATTAGTTAAAATGTACGGCACTTCATCTTTTAAATCCCGATTCTTATCTAGCACCTCCACCCTTCCGTTGTCATTTACGAATGCAATACCTGATTTCTTGAAAGGCCACTTATTGTTATGCTGCAATTTATAATCTCTTACTAGCCAAATCGGGATTCCCTTATTAATAGTCGTATCCAGATTCTGGAAATATCTTCCAACCCAACCGGTCCATCTTACGCCAAAGGAATCTTCAAATTTGTTACGTATTTCTTTTGAAGTGGGGGTTGCAATATCATTGTACTCCGTCATAATCAATTTATGTTGTGATTTCATCAGTAATAAAAACTTCAAATCTTGATCAGACATACCTCCATAAATTAATTTAGAAATATCTCCGTTATAATTATTTCCATACAAATCCTTTTTGTATATACCGTACGTATCTGTAAAATAGGTCATGTCAGAATGGTCGGCAAGCTCTTTCAGTTTTTCATCAGAAAAACTTTCTAATCCTTTAATTTCATAATGCTTGTTTTTCCCCGGATAGAAACCGTAATAATCATTTGACATCGAATAAAGAGTACGGTCAGCTTTGCAATATCTATCGTGATATAAAACCCAATTAAACGATCGATGTTCGATTCCTTGATCGGTCAAAGAAGATTTATCGACAATAACAACCTTCAGTTCTTTCTTTCCTTCTATCCACCATCCGACTCTCATCCAAACGGGAAAAGTAAAAAAGACGACAAGAGAAACAGTTATGATATACTTTTTCATTTTGGTTCAAAATTAGAATAAATATTTCAAACTCAGACCCGCGGTGAACTCTGAAATAAAACTACCCGGCGAACGTTCTTCACTTGAATAATCACCAGAAATATTAATTATTACAGTTTTTGAAATTTTAGTTTGATACTCTATACCTCCCTTATTCGATTTAAGCCAGTTATTCTGATTATCAATTGAGCTTGCATCCGGACTAATTCCTGTTCCGCCGGAAACAGCCAAATAATCATCTGCGCCTGATAGATAATATCTAATTTCAAGAGAGTAAGAATGAGATGCGTATTGCACGCTTGGTGTAATATAAGTTCTGAACGAAAACCAATAATTACTATAATATTTTCCAAGGGCAGCTGTGTAGATCCAAACATCGGAGGAATATTTTAGCAGCCTGAATCCGGCATCAATTTCAAAGCTAAAAGGGAGACTATAATAGAGAGAAGCGCCGAATCTTGTTTTGGGAAAAATATCCGAATTAGAATAGCCAGC
>JAJYCM010000175.1 GCA_021778375.1 Bacteroidota bacterium | reverse complement strand
TGTAAGAGGAAAGTGACAATAGCTCAACTGAAACATAAATCAAAATTAAATCTGCAGAAGAAACCATAAAGAACATGCCGAGAATCATTCCGGCAATTAAGACATAGTATTCACCTTGACGGTCAGAACCTTCTTTTATTTCGTTTGATAAGATTGAAAAAAGGATTACAATTATTGAAGCGCCGCTTATAAGAATTTTGAAAAAATTACCAAAGGGATCAACTATCACCATCCCTAAATTTTTTGAGATGTTAAAAGCAAATGAGCTTGTACTGTATTGAGCTAGGATAAAATATATGGCAACAACAAGCCCTCCTATAAAAATATAGGGAAGAAATTTTTTATTCTTGTTCATTATTAAATCAACAAGGACAAGCAAAACTAAAGTTATTGTTACCGCTATTTCGGGCTTTATAAGCTTTAAGCTATCGACTAAATATTCAAGACTGATTGTATTCACTTTATTCAGAAAGATTTTGTTAATAAAACTTTAACCTGTAAGACATATTTGCTTTCAGGTTAAAAACCAGATAAAGAACTATACATTACTTTTGCGTCCGCCATAAATTTAACCATAGAATTTACCGATGAATTCATCAAGTTAAGCATAGCCGAGGGATAGACACCAAGAAAAATTATGATTAAAGATAGAGGAATAAACATTGCATATTCCCTAAACGTTAAATCAGATAGTGCACTCCATTTTTCTTTAAGTGGACCGAGGAAAACTCTTTGTAAAGTCCATAACATATATCCGGCACCCAATAAAATTCCGAGAGTCGATATTACAGTTAGGACTCTTATCAAACCAAATCCAAAAGCGCCCAGGAAAATAAAAGATTCTGAAACAAACCCGCTTAATCCGGGCAACCCGATAGCAGCAAAAAATGCGAGAGTAACAAATCCGCTATAGATAGGCATTTGAGTTGCTAATCCTCCAAAAGCATCAATTTCTCTTGTGTGCGCTCTATCATAAATAACTCCGACAATCAAGAAGAGCATTGCGGTAATTGTTCCGTGGTTAAACATCTGGAACACAGCGCCTGAAATTCCGAGCGAGTTTAATGATGCCATTCCCAACAGCACAAAGCCCATGTGTGAAATAGACGAGTAGGCAATAAGTTTCTTAAAATCCTTTTGAGCCATTGCGCAAAGAGCACCGTATATAATATTGATCATTCCAAAGAGTGCAATATACCAGACTAATTGGCGGGTAATCTCCGGGAAAATAGGAAAGCAAACACGAAGAATACCGTAAGTTCCCATCTTCAACAATACTCCGGCAAGTATTACGCTAATTGCAGTCGGTGCTTCAACGTGTGCATCGGGTAGCCACGTATGGAATGGGAACATTGGAATTTTAATTGCAAAACCAATAAACAAAAATATGTAAGCAATAAATCTTAAGTTGTTCGGATTAAGGGGCGATAATATTCCGAATTGGTTGTAATTGTGAGGGTTCATCATTGCAAGCATATTAAATGTAAAAACTCTTGTACCGTCTGCAAGGGTTTCCGAAGTACTAAAATATAATCCAATCATTACTAAAAGGATAAAGATACTTCCGAACAAAGTGTACAGGAAGAATTTAATTGCAGCATATTCTCTTCGTTTGCCGCCCCAAATTCCAATAAGAAAGTACATTGGGAGAAGCATTAATTCCCAGAAGATATAGAAAAGGAAGAAGTCAAGAGCAACAAAGACACCCATCATGCCGGTATCGAGCAAAAGGAAAAGAGCAAAGTACCCTTTGACTTGTTTATCGATTGTCCATGATGAAAGTGTAGCGATAAAAGTTATTATTGCTGTTAGAAGAACAAGCGGAACGCTAATTCCATCTATACCGAGGAAGTAATCAATTTTAATCCTGCCGATCCATGAAAATCCACTTATGTCAATCCATCTAAATTTTTCCATAAACTGGAACGAGTTAGGATCGTTAATTCCACCTAAGCTATAATTGTAGTAGTGAAGAATAAACAAAGCGGCTATTACCTGAGCGCTGGTTATCAAAAGCGTTACGCTCTTAATCATTGTCGCTTGAGTTTTTGGAATGAACAAAATAAAAATCATCCCAACAATCGGGAGAAAAGTGATAAACGATAGAATAGGAAAGTACGTCATGTTATTTACCTAAAATTTCAAACTAAATTTTACTTAAAAATGAATAAAAGAATTACAATTGAAAAAACAACGAACACAATATAAGTCTGCACTTTACCGGTTTGGAATCTTCTAAAAATCAAACCAATAAAACCACTAAGATATGCTATGAAATTTACAAAGCCGTCCACTACAATATTATCAAATCTTCCGGTGAAAGTTGAAACCGTACGGGTCAATGTAGCCGACCCATTTACTATACCGTCAATAATATTGATATCAAACCAGGATAAGATTTTGCTTAAAAAGAGAGTCCCACCGACAAAAACAGCATCATAGATTTCATCAAAGTACCACTTATTGTAAGAAAGATTATAAAGCGGTTTTATGGAGTTAGCCAACTTATCAACATCGACTTTTTTCCATTGGTAAAAGATGAAAGCAATAAGAATTCCCAGACCGGCAAGAACGAGCGATAAAAGCATCGCCGGTATATGAGCTTGATGCAGTGCTTCGGTATAACTTTCAGAATACATTATTTCTGAATTTTCCGGAACAGTGCTTGTAACCGTACCCGCCGGTATATCCGATTTCATGAAGTTATACCTTGTATCTTGCGGAGTAACTAACTGAGGGGCTTTAATCCAGTTAGATAAAATAGCGCCTTGCTCCGGGTTAAAAGGGTTTGGAGTGTACCAGATGAATATTGATAGTGCAGCTAAGACTACCAAAGGCATAGCCATTGAAAATGAAGATTCATGTGCGTGATCATACTTGTGTTGGTCTCTCGGCTTACCGTGAAAGGTAAGTATCAATAACCTGAACATATAGAAAGCAGTCATCATAGCGACCAAAAATCCGACAAAACCAAAAATCCAGTAGCCGGTCAAAGATCCAAAAGCAAACGAACCTTGAAGAATTCCGTCTTTACTAAGAAATCCAGAAGTTAAAGGAATTCCCGAAATAGCCAAAGAAGCGATTAAGAAGGTGGTATAAGTAAGAGGCATTTTTTTCCTTAAACCGCCCATTTTAGTAATATCCTGTTCATGGTGCATAGAATGAATAACAGAACCGGCAGCCAAGAAGAGGAGAGCTTTAAAGAAAGCATGAGTAATTAAATGGAAAAAAGCAAACTTATAGGCACCCACACCAAGACCCATAACCATATAACCAAGCTGGCTAATTGTGGAGTATGCTAAAACTTTTTTGATATCATTTTGAGTAAGTGCTATCGTTGCCGGAATAAAAGCTGAAAGCATGCCAATAACAGCAATAAACATAAGTGCTCCGCCAGTTAAAAGCGGATATACTCTGACTATTAAAAAAACACCAGCTGCGACCATCGTGGCAGCATGAATTAAAGCGCTGACAGGGGTAGGACCTTCCATTGCATCAGGCAGCCACACATGAAGAGGGAATTGAGCAGACTTTCCGATTGCTCCGCAAAAAATCAATATTCCCGTAACTGTAAGCCAAAATTCACTGTTGAAAGGTAAATGTCCTGCTGAAATTTGAGCAAATATTTGAGAGAAAGTAAAGGTATGATAAGTTGTATAAAGAATTAAAATCCCGGCTAACATTCCGAGATCACCGACTCTGTTAACGATGAAAGCTTTTTTGCCTGCGTCGGAAGCGGATTTTTTTTCAAACCAGAATCCGATTAAAAGATAAGAAGAAAGACCAACCAACTCCCAGAAAATATAGATCATCAGCATGTTGTGTGTAAAAACGATGCCAGTCATAGAAAAGGTAAAAATACCTAAGTAAGCAAAGTAACGGTTGTAGAGTTTATCACCTTTCATATAGGCTATTGAAAAGATATGAACCAGCATGCTTATTAAAGCAACTACAAACATCATCAAGACAGCAATATTGTCAATCAAAAAACCGAGGTCAATAGATGTTTGCCCAAGCAACGGGACATTGCCAAAATTTATCCAGGTAAACTGGGAAACAATATCAGTGTTTTGATAATAATTCAGTTTTACAAAAGCTAAAGCTACAGCGCCTATAAAAGTCAGAATAATAATGAAAAGTTCAAATATATAAATTGCTTTAATTCTTTTGCCGAGAAGCAAAGTAACTACAAATCCCAAAAGTGGAAGAAAGAGGATCATCAGTGCTAAATTTATTATCAGAGGGTCAGTCATAAACCTAATCCTTTAGAGTATCAATTTCATCAACATTAACAGTTGAGAAAGTTTTATAAATATTAAGTACGATAGCAAGAGCGATAGCAGCTTCAGCTGCGGCTAAGATTATTACAAACAAAGCCATCACCTGTCCCTGCAACCCAAAATTTCCGAACCTGGCGAAGGCAATAAAATTTATATTTGCCGAATTGAGAATTAATTCTATTCCCATTAAAACCATTACAGCATTTCTTCTTGTCACAATTCCAAAAATACCCAGCGAAAAAAGAGCTGTGCTAACAACTAAGAAATGATTTAATCCAACTTGCATCATTTTTTTTCTTTTTAATTTATTTTCGAGCCATTGAAGCGGCTCCGATTAGAGCTATTAAAAGTAAGATTCCTAAAAGTTCAAATACTATGGCATATTGCTGAATGAGCAGCATACCGATGCCTTGCGTTGTAGCCGAAGGCATCGCTGTTTCAACACTTCTCCATTTAGTATTTAACATTGACGCCATAAGTATTCCGGCAAGAAGTGCTACACCAACAGCAGCGGGAATAGTTTGCACCGAACCAGTTTTTATTTCCACATTAGTAATTTTGTTTGTAAGCATCACACCAAAAAGTAATAGAATCAATATTCCGCCGACATATACAATTAGTTGAACCATTGCGATAAAATCAGCTCCAAGTAGAACATATATACCTGCTACACCAAAAAAAGTAAAGAGTAGATAATATGCTGAATAGACAATATTACGCGTGGTAACTACGAAAAATGCCGATAGGACAGTTATAGCGGCGAACAAATAAAATACTATATCGTAAATATTCATGGCTTAGGTAATCCCTGGTTATCTGCTGGTTTGTTAACTGGGGCTGCTTTAGCGGCTTCTTTTTCAGCAGCCTTTTCAGCTTCAAATTTAGCATAATTGTTTTTCTTTTCTTCCCGCTCCTGAGGAGTCAAGGTGACAAAGCCATAAATTAAATTCCCTCGTTCTAATTCGGAAAATTCAAAAACGTCAGTCATGTATATACACTCTGTAGGGCATGGGAAGACGCATAATTGACAGTAACAGCATTTTGCAAAATCTATATCAAACTTTGTAACCCACAAAGCTTTCCTTTTGCCGTTGGATGTTTTACCTACATCTTCTCCGGGCACTCCTTTAACGGTTTCAATAGTTATACAATCCACGGGACAAGCACGGGCGCATTGATCGCATCCGATGCAATCATCCATATTAACATAAAGTCGGTTTCTTTCTCTTTCGGGAAGTTGAAGCCTTTCATCCGGGTACTGAATTGTTACTGCAGGAACGAACAAATGCTTAAAAGTAATCTTCATTCCAATGAAGACTGTAAACAAACCGCTCCATGCATTCTTAAAATATTCTTTCATAATTCTATAAAACTGTTATTAAGCCAATAATAAGTAGGTTAACAAAAGCTATTGGAATAAGATATTTCCAACAGAGTGCCATTAGCTGATCAACTCTTAGTCGCGGCAAAGTCCACCGCAGCCACATTTGAACAAACACAAAGAAAATTCCCTTAGCGGTGAACCAGAAGAATTGTTCAATGGGAACTAACCAATGAGCGCCGAAGAGAT
>JAJYCM010000006.1 GCA_021778375.1 Bacteroidota bacterium | reverse complement strand
AAATATCTTTCTTGCCGTTCTCCTCGTGAGTCCAAAAAACTACTATGTAGGTTGTATCAGTGTGGTAAAAAGAAATTAATGGCTTATAATCATCCCCGGGTGAATTGGATAGGTTTTTGGCAGTATCGGGATAATACCATCCAGATACTGGCTTATAGATCACCTCTCTATTTGATAACAATGAGTCAGAATCATAAACTACAAAAGGAGGTGTTTGACCACTCAATGGTTTTGTTACAATAAAATAAAGAAATGGGAAAGGGTTTTCACAATTATAGGTAATATTGTTGGTCGTATCATTGTTAATAAAAGGAGTGATTACTTTCCAAACCCCTTTGGAATATGTCTGATATGTTACTTGCAATGTCCCGATCATTATTCCATACCGGGGGTTTAGGTTATTTACTCCGTCGGATATTTTTGTAATGGTCCAGATGGGTTTAGGATAAGATTGATAGCTTGCTGTATAAACTTGTTTGTTTCCACCTAAGCCTTTTTCATAAGCAATACTCAATAGTCCATAATAAGCCCAGGCAATGTCGGGATTTGAGCAATTAACGCTATCTAAAGTTATTATAGATGTTTTAGCTGAATCTAAGAATCGTACAAGTAAATTTCCATTTTGAATCCAAGCAAGTATTTGAGAGCCTAAGGCAGGCATAATATTATCGTTAAGCGAATCTGTCATTGGCACAACATTACCTAATGTATCGTTTATAATTTCTCTTGATAAAATTTGCCAATGATTATTGATATATGACTGCCAAACAATTCTTATATTGCTTGAATAATCAATAAACGCAATTTTAGGGTTAGCTATTTGATTAGTATCTGAAAAAATTAAAATATTCTTACTAGTATCCGGGCTAGTTTGCCGTAAATAAATATTATATACGCTGTCAGATTGATTAATCCAGCAAATAAATGCTAAAGGAGTATTAATTATAAAGGAGCCTGAAACAACATCAATCTGTGAATTATTTCCCAGAATAGTTACATAAGGAGATGTAGTAAAACTCTGTGCAGTTAGAAAGGATGTATAGAATATAACTGAAATTAACAGAAAAGAAACAAAAAACCATTTCATTACAAACCCCGTAATATTTCTTACCCATTAATTATTCGAGCAAAAATTACTTTTTTAATTCCTGTATTTATGCTCGAACAACTAATTTATGAAATATAAAAAATGATCCTATTTTAAATTATTAAAAGAACCTTATAATTTTGTAAATAATTTAAGTTATGTAATTATTAAATAAAAGCCTTAGATCATAATATTTAGAACTAAAAATTATTGATGCGATTTGACAAGTTTACACTACCAGCTGCCAGACTAAGAAATTCACTAATTATCTCTACTTCTCAAGTTTATGAGAAGACACACTTAAAGTTACACATTTAAGTTCTAGATTCAATTCAGCAAAAATAGTGGATATATATTACGAGTAAAAATGTATCCGTATTCCCGACTTTTGTATAAGTTATGTCAGACTTACGGCCTTAAATTTGAATCAAAAGATTTAATTATTATATTCTGTCAATCTAAATATGGAGAAGAAAAAATGAAAAAGCGCAAGCTAGGAAATAGCAGCCTTGAAGTATCAGCTATCGGACTTGGATGTATGGGTATGAGCTATGCTTATGAAGAAACTCCAGATAAGAAAGAAATGATCTTTTTGATTCGTAAAGCAGTAGAACAGGGTGTTACGTTTTTCGATACCGCCGAAATGTACGGACCTTTTACAAATGAAGAGCTATTGGGTGAAGCACTTGCGCCGTTCCGTGAGCAAGTAGTGATTGCAACTAAATTCGGAATCAAAATGAAGGACGGAACACAGACACAGGATAGTCGTCCGGAGCAAATCAGAAAATCAGTCGATGGATCGCTTAAACGCCTAAACACCAGTGTCATAGACTTATATTATCAGCATAGAGTTGACACAAATGTTCCAATTGAAGAAGTAGCCGGTGCTATTAAAGATCTAATCAGGGAAGGTAAAATTAAACATTGGGGACTATCCGAAGCAGGTGCGAAGACCATTCGTCGAGCTCATGCAGTTCAACCTGTTACGGCTGTTCAAAGCGAATATTCCCTTTGGTGGAGACGCCCGGAAGATGAAATAATTCCTACGCTAGAAGAACTTGGAATCGGTCTTGTACCGTTTAGCCCTTTAGGTAAGGGCTTTCTTACAGGTACTTTTAATAAAGAATCTAAATTCGGTAAGTCTGATTTCCGAAGCATCGTTCCGAGATTTAATCCGGATGCACTTGAAGCAAACCAGGTTCTAATTGATTTATTAAAGAATGCGGCTGTAAAGAAAAATGCAACTCCCGGTCAAATTGCGATAGCTTGGATATTGGCTCAAAGACCTTGGATTGTACCAATTCCGGGAACAACAAAACTGCACCGTTTAGAAGAAAATATTGGCGCTGCAAATGTCACACTGTCTTCCGATGAATTGAGCAATATTAATTCAGCGCTTGAAAAAATTAAAGTTGTTGGAAATCGTTATCCTGACGAATTAGAAAAAAGAACGGGACTGTAAAAATAAAGGAACTATTATGAATACTTTAGAAAATCAAAACACAATATTCCCAAAAGGCGATAAAACATCTGCAGATTACTTCACCGGAACTGCATGGTTGAATATCCTGGTACCTCAGGATGAGACAGGAAATTACGCAATAGGCAATGTCGTATTTGAACCGGGCTGCAGAAATAACTGGCATAAGCATCCTGCCGGACAAATTTTGCTTATCACCGATGGTAAAGGCTATTACCAGGAAAGAGGCAAACCCGCTCGATTAATAACCAAGGGAGATGTAGTTGTCATTCCGTCACATATTGATCATTGGCATGGCGCTGCACATGATAGCAGCCTTACTCATATAGTTATTACAAACAACACGAAGCAAGGCGCAGTGGAATGGCTGGAGCCGGTGACTGATAAAGAATATTTCAGTTTTCAAAAGGAAAGCTCAAAGTGAAAAAATTAAATCTTACTAAAACTGCAGTTAAAAACCACGACGAACTCTGGCCTAATTACAAGTCAAAATCTACAGAAACAGATCCTGAGTTAATTGAAGTATTCGACAACTTTGCTTTCGATGATGTAATCAGCTATGGAAATCTAGACACTAAAACCAGGGTGATGATGATCTTGGGTTCTACCATTGCCAGCCAGGCTTTGAGAGATACACAACTATTGCCTTACATTGGATACCCCTTGAGTTTAAACGCAATAAGATGTTTAAATGAAGTATTACCGGATTAAAAAAAAATCAAAAGGAAAATTATGCAAAAGGTTCAATTAAACAATGGTGTAGAAATGCCCATATTAGGCTTTGGTGTTTTTCAGGTAACCGATGCTGAGGAATGTGAAAGAAGCGTTTATGAAGCGATCCATACCGGTTATCGTCTGATTGATACCGCTGCTTCATATGGAAATGAAACAGAAGTTGGTAACGCAATTAAAAGAAGCGGTGTGGCAAGGGAAGAACTATTTATTACCACGAAGCTTTGGGTTCAGGATACCGGATACGAAAACACTAAGAAGGCTTTTGGAAAATCACTGAATAGGTTACAATTAGATTACTTAGACCTTTATCTGATTCATCAACCCTATGGAGATGTTCATGGGTCTTGGCGGGCGATGGAAGAATTATACAATGAAGGAAGAATTAGAGCAATAGGCGTCAGCAATTTTCAACCGGACCGGATTATGGATTTGATTGTTCATAACAAAATTGTTCCTGCAGTAAATCAGATCGAAACTCATCCTTTCAATCAGCAAATTGAAACCCAAAAATTCTTGAAAGAAAACAAAGTTCAGATAGAATCATGGGGACCGTTTGCTGAAGGTAAAAACAATATTTTTCAAAATGAAGTACTGCTTTCTGTCGCCGGAAAATACAACAAATCAGTTGCACAAGTAATTCTTCGCTGGATGACGCAAAGGGGAATTGTTGCAATTCCAAAGTCGGTTCGAAAAGAAAGAATGGCTGAGAATTTTAACATTTTCGATTTTGAACTAAGTTCAGAAGATATGAATGAAATCGTATTGCTCGACACTAAGAAAAGCTTATTCTTTGATCATCGAGATCCGGAAATAGTAAAGTGGATAAGTAGTAGAAAACTAAATATATAAGCTCATGTCCAACACATTAGAGAAAAGTAATTAAGATGAAGAACGTAGTTATACTTGGCGCTAGCGGCAATATAGCAAAACATGTAATAGATATTTTATTAAAAAAGGACAAGATAAATCTAACTTTGTTTTTGCGGAACAAAGAAAGATTAGGGAACAAGGGTGTTTTGACATGCCGCATTATTGAAGGAAGCGTTCTGGATTTTAATCAACTTAAAGAAGCGGTAAACGAACAGGATATTGTTTATGCAAACCTTGCAGGAGATATAGAGGCAATGGCAAAAAACATAGCTAAAGCAATGGGAGAAACAGGAGTTAAAAAACTCATATTCATTAGTTCGATTGGAATCTATGATGTTCCTTTAAGGTCTGCATTAAAATCTTACCGGAAAGCTGCCGATGTGATAGAAGCATCTGATCTTGAATACACTATTTTACGTCCAACGTGGTTTACAAATGTTGAAGAAGTAGATTATGAAATAACAAAGAAGGGAGAGGCTGAAAAAGGCTCGGTAATTTCTCAAAGGAGCGTAGCAGCATTCATTGTGAAAATTATTGAATCTCCTGGAAACTACATTCGTGAAAACCTGGGCATAAATAAGCTTAATTCTTAAAAATCAATTATCATTAAATGGAGAAAAAAACATGGACAATAATATTGAAGGAAAAGTAATTGTAATTACGGGTGCAAGCAGCGGTCTTGGAGAGGCAGCCGCAAGGCATCTTTCTAAGGCAGGTGCAATCGTTGTACTTGGTGCACGACGCGCCGAACGCATTCAGGCATTAGCGGAAGAAATTAGCGCTAGTGGCGGTAAAGCAACAGCCATTACTACAGACGTTACAAAGTATGATCAAGTTAAAAAATTGATAGACACAGCGATGCAGACCTATGGACGTATAGATGTTATGATCAACAACGCCGGACTGATGCCGCATTCGCTGCTTGAGCGGCTCAAAATAGATGAATGGAATCAGATGATAGATGTAAACATCAAAGGTGTGTTATATGGCATTGCTGCGGCGCTGCCGTATATGAAGCAGCAGAAATCCGGGCATATAATCAATGTTTCTTCTGTCGCCGGTCATAAGGTAACGTTTGCCGGAGCTGTCTATGCAGCAACTAAGCACGCAGTGAGAGCTTTATCGGAGGGTTTAAGACAGGAAGTAAAACCATATAATATTCGAACAACAATTATTTCACCCGGCGCTGTTGCTACTGAACTACCAAACAGTATTACGGAGGAAGACGTTGCTAAGAATATAAAAGGCTTTTATGAACGATATGCAATTCCGGCTGATTCATTTGCGCGATCTGTTGCTTTTGCAATCAGTCAACCTGATGATGTTGATATTAACGAAATATTGTACCGTCCAACAAGACAAGAGTTGTAGAAAACAATAACGTTTAGTAATTTTGTGCTGTTATGAAACTTTTTAAAACAATAAGTGAATTAGATCAGGCAGAGGGTTTTCCTGTGCCCGAACACCCATTGCTAAGCTTAAACCAGCTTACGAATGCATCTCCTCTTGAAAAAAATATGGAGTTCGCATGTGACTTTTATATTATCTGTTTTAAAAAAGTAAAATCCGGTGAACTTTTGTATGGCCAAACAAAATATGATCATAACACAGGATTAATGTTTTTTACGCGACCAAATCAAGCGCTTACTGCGCGCGGTCTTAAATTAGACGAAAAAGGATTTGTAATACATCTTAAAGAAGACTTCTTAATGGGTCATCCTTTATTTACTGAAATTAAGAAATATAATTTTTTTGATTACGAAAATCATGAAGCCCTTCACCTTTTACCAAGAGAAAAAGAAATTATGTGGTCGCTGTTTCATAAAATGGAAATAGAGTATCACAATAATCCGGATGAGTTCAGCAAACCCATTGTCCTCTCGCATCTTGACTCCATGTTGAAATATGTTCAGCGTTTCTACAAGAGGCAATTTATTGATCGGAAGTCGTTATCAGGCATCACGGTTACTAGGTTCAATGAAAACTTAAGGTTATACATTGAAAAGAGAGAGGCAGAAGGGAAAGGATTGCCTACTGTAAACCATTTGGCTTCCCGGCTTAATCTTTCGCCAAAATATTTAAGCGATTTATTGAAGCAAGAGACAGGTAAGACTGCTTTAGAATTAATTCATCTTTACGTAGTCAACGAAGCAAAAAATATGATCGTTGAAGGTGGACTTAATATTTCTGAAATAGCCTATAGCCTAGGCTTTGAAAACCCGCCGTACTTCTCCCGATTGTTTAAAAAAGAAGTGGGAATAAGTCCGAAGGAATTTAAAAGTCGGATTCTAAATTAAATCCTTCGTCATACTTCTCAACTTTAGCTTTTCAAAGTATGCTCTTCCTGCAAGCCGGCGTGCATGTTGTTTCTTTTCTTGAACTAAGCAAAGAAAAATCAAATTGATTTTATTAAATTTGAATTATTGCGCCTTATTTCAATAACTCAGCCCGAAAAAACTATACGAAATAGCGTAGGTTTTGGTCGGTTTTTTCCTCTCAGTGCTTCTACTGTAGTATCTACCCAACATTTCCCCCATTACTTATAAATAAAAACCCCTCAGAATCGATTTTCACATATTTCCGGAAAATGGAAATTTCAGTCTGTTTTAATTCAATATAGTTGCTCCAAATTAATCATCTTTCTGATTACGCGCTAACGCTATTCAAAAATTTCCGAAAAACTCTTCTAACTCTTCAATGTCGAATAATAATCAATGACTCTTTACCAATTTCCATAGTTATACCTTATCAATTTTAACAGATGTCATTGTAAGAGAACCTCCGACTGCTTTATCATTGAATAAACTAACTTTTTCATCTTTTTCCTGCAGCGCTAAAGCATAAAGCAGAGGAAGGTAATGCTCCGGTGTCGGTATAGCGAGATTATAAGCGCTGCTTTGCGATTTATAATTAATCATCTGCTGGTGGTCGTTGCTTAATATAAATTTCCTCATTTTTTCACTTGCTTCTATTGCCCAATCATAACCGAAGTCACTGGTATTTAATTTGTCCCAGTCCACCATGGAAAGATTGTGAACCATATTCCCGCTTCCTATAATTAGAACTCCTTTTTTTCGCAACGGAGCAAGTTCTTTTGCCAAATCATAATGAAATTGTGGCGATTGGTAATAATCAAGACTCATTTCAACAACCGGCACGTCCGCCTCCGGATAAAGATGTTTTATTACACTCCAGGCTCCGTGGTCAAGTCCCCATTTTTCGTCTAAGCGTATATCCGCTTTTGTGATTATATTTTTTGTTTCTTCCGCCAGCTCCGGGCTTCCGGGCGCAGGGTATTGTACTTCAAATAATTCCCTGGGAAATCCGCCGAAATCATGAATTGTATCCGGCTTTTTCATTGCTGTTACAAGTGTTCCCCGGGTTACCCAATGAGCCGATACGCATAAAACCGCATTCGGCTTTGGCAATGTTTTCCCGATTTCTCTCCATCCCCTTACAAACTCATTTTCTTCGAGGGCATTCATCGGACTGCCGTGACCTAAAAACAAAACCGGCATTTTCTCTGTCTTTTTTAATGGTTCCGTTATTTTATTTAGTTCATATAATTTCATCGATTCTCCGGTTCAATTGAAATCAAATATAAAATATTACTTCTAAACTTAATATAGCTGAATTTGCTTTTAGGTTAATGATGTGCGAGGGATCTTTGATTAGGCTCCCAACTTCAACCCCGTGAATTTTGGAATTGAGTCAGCGGGAGATATTGAGCGGGATAAAAGAATTAGTGATTAAAAAATTGGTTTAAGTGCAATACCTTCAACTACCTGAATAAGAAGAATTGAGTTGATTATTATCGCTCTTGGTATTAATTTTTAACCAAAGTTGTTTCAATCATTTATGAAATATGATATTTTCATTTGTCAAATATAGAAAGGAGTCAATCGAGTAAATCAACAAATAATAATTATTCTTGTTTTATCATAGTAAGCGATTGTAAGAACTTTCTAATTACAAAATTTTATATACAAATTTCCGGGGATTAAAATGAATAAAGATCATTTAACTCTAACCGATACAGCTAAACTATTTATCAATGATAAAGAGTTTGAATTACCTACAACTGTTGGTTCCGAAGATGAAGTAGGAATTGATATCTCTCAATTAAGAAATAAAACCGGCGCAATAACGTTTGATTCCGGCTATGGAAATACCGGCTCGTGCCAAAGTTCTATTACCTTTATTGACGGAGAAAAAGGAATACTTCGTTACCGCGGATATCCGATAGAAGAACTGGCTGAGAAATCTAACTTTATTGACGTAAGTTTTCTGCTCATATTTGGACATCTTCCAAATAAAGCTGAACTCGAAAGATTTCACTTTCAACTAACTCATCATAGCTTAATTCATGAAGATATGAAAAAATTTTTTGAAGGCTTTCCTCCTACAGCTCATCCGATGGGAATTCTTTCGGCGATGGTTAGTTCATTATCTGCATTTTATCCTGAAGCTGGGTATGATGCCGACGTTGAACTGAATATTGTTAGATTACTGGCAAAATTAAAAACCATTGCTGCTTTTTCATATAAGAAGTCTATCGGGCAGCCTTACGTTTATCCAAGGAACGACCTTAGCTATAGCGCCGATATGTTGAACATGATGTTTGCGGTGCCATCAGAGCCTTACGATGTTCCTAAAGTTGTTGAAGAAGCTTTGGACCTCCTTTTAATTTTGCATGCCGACCATGAACAAAATTGCAGCACATCTACTGTGCGAATGGTTGGAAGCAGTGAAGCTAATTTATTTGCTTCAATTTCAGCGGGTATCTGCGCGCTTTGGGGACCGCTTCATGGCGGAGCAAACCAGCAAGTAATTCAAATGCTCGAAAAAATTAAAAACGACGGTGGGGATTATAAAAAATATATTAATCTTGCAAAAGATCGTGAATCAAAATTTAAGTTGATGGGCTTCGGTCATAGAGTGTACAAAAATTTTGATCCGAGAGCTAAAATTCTAAAAGCTTCTGCCGATAGAGTTTTGGCAGAAATCGGCGTAAAGGATCCGCTTTTGGATATTGCAAAGAACCTCGAAGAAATCGCTTTGAAAGATGAATTTTTTATTGAACGCAAACTTTATCCCAATGTTGATTTCTATAGTGGAATAATTTACCGTGCAATGGGAATTCCTACTAATATGTTCACTGTTATGTTTGCTCTGGGAAGGCTTCCCGGGTGGATAGCGCAATGGAAAGAAATGCGCGAAACTCCCGGCGCAAGAATTTACCGTCCGAGGCAAATTTATACCGGCGAAACTAAACGTTCCTTTGTTCCACTGGAAAAAAGATAGAAAAAAGTACTATAACTAAAGCGCACAGTTTCATCCTTTTTATGATTGTGCGCTTTTGTTATTTTAAAAGCTTGTGGATAGCTTGACCAGCGAAACTTTGATAATTCAAAATTTTCTCAAGCTCACTAATGCGGGAGGTCTTCGTTGTAGAGTCTATTGCAATCGACTTAAAAAGATAATGCTTTTTATTGATGAACATTGTAAATGAATATCCGGATTCTGTAATTGAGTTAACTTTGTTAAATAAAAATCCGGTCAAATCAATTTTAATTGAAATCCATATAATCAAACTAAGAATTAGGATAGTTAGAAACACTTTTTTCATCTTGAGCAAAATCTTTCTCTTCGTTTTTAACCTCTTTATAATTTAACTAAAGTAAGTCTAAATAGAAAAGAGTAAAATTTCTTCTGTGATAACGAGTGAGGTTATGCGTATTTTTTGTCTAAAAGAATAAGTTATGAATGAAAAAGCAAAATATTATGTAACGAAACTTCAACTAAATCCACATCCGGAGGGAGGATATTATAAAGAAATCTATCGTTCGGGTGAAATTTATTTTGCTGAACACCTTCCTGGTAGATATTCCGGCAGTAGAAATTTTTCTACTTCAATTTATTTTTTGCTCGAAGGCAAACAAGTTTCTAAGTTTCACAAATTGAAGTCAGATGAACTCTGGCATTTTTATGACGGCACCAGCATTAAAATTTATATATTTAATGATTCCATAGGCCTTAGTGAAATTGTCCTTGGAAATAATTTGGATAAAGGTGAAATTTTCCAAATCTCTATTGAAAAAGAAAATTGGTTTGCAGCGGAAGTAATCGATAAATCTTCTTATTCGCTAATTGGCTGTACTGTGGCACCGGGGTTCGATTTTGCTGATTTTGAATTAGCAAATAGAAAAGCACTGGTTGAAAAATTTTCTCTTTATAGGGATTTAATAAAACGATTTACGAATCCATAAAATAGCAAAGCGGAAATGCTAAAAGTTAAAAATTGGTCGTAATAAATTGGGCGAAAAAAAAATTACCTTATAATGAATTCTTTATTAACTTATGTTTTCAACCATTGTAAATAGTAAAATATCAAGGTTGATATTAAAGGCTAATTTGTATAATTTTTTCGTGCAAAAAAAATAAAATTGGAGGATGCATATAGTTATTTTATACTAGTTTATTTTTATAAATATTTCGATTAAGGGCTACTTATCACTGATAGAATCATAAAATTGATTTGGGAGATTGTCCGTTTCTGCTTATTTGGAGCAGTTATATCTTATGCGGCAATAAATTTTGGCTTTGATTCTCCTTCCAATTCACAAGTTAATCAATCGTTCTGGATTAATGCAATCTTTAATTATAATTTGCATGAACAGGCAAAAAATAACAGAGTATCATATCAAAGCGCTTTATTGAACGGTAAAGAAAATTTGAAATCGATCAAGATTCCATTACCAACACAATCTGATTCCGTAAAAAACTCTTATGGAAATAAAGTTGAACAACCTCTCCTAAAAAATGATTCCACTTTGGCGCTTAATGATTCACTCAAAATTGACTCGCTCAAAATTGATTCATTGGCAATAGACTCGACAGCAAGAATAAAATATTTTAAGTACACCCGCACCGATGTTCCATATGTTAAATTTAGCCTTGGAAATCAATCAGAATTTTTTGCCCAACCCGCTCCGGGAATTTATAATAGAACCGTTACAATAGATTCAACAGGAAAGTTTGTTGAAATTAGAGAAACAACGGCAGGAAATATATCTAAAGTTCTTCTTCGAATGCCAATTGACGAATATCTAAAACTAAGTCTTGCAAATAACCAACAGCAAATATGGAATAGACTTAATGATAACTATGTATATAAGGGTTCAAAAAAAGAACTAACCCAATTAATTAAAGATATTACTAACTTTGAAATTCCTCTTCCGAGTGTTGGCGTATTAAGTATTTTCGGAAAACCAAAAATTAGTCTAAGAATCGGCGGTGCTGTTGATATCCATGCTGCCTGGAACAACTCAACCACTCAGGGAATTACTGCTTCAAATTTAGGAAATACTATTAACCAACCCGATTTTCAGCAGCAAGTCCAAATAAATGTTGACGGAACAATAGGTGACAAATTAAATATTAGCGCCGACTGGAATACGCAGCGCACTTTTGAATACCAAAATCAACTGAAAATTAAATATACCGGTTACGAGGATGAAATAATTCAAAGTATCGAAGCCGGAAATGTTTCTCTCGAAACCTCTCCTCTGGTAGGCGGAAGCGAAGCCTTGTTTGGAATAAAAGCAAATTTTAAGCTTGGACCTCTTTCTTTAACAACTTTAGCAAGTCAGAAAAAAGGCGAAATCAAAACCGTTAATGTCAACAGCGGGACAACATCTCAGAAATTTTCAATTAGAGCTTACAATTATGCTACTAATAATTATTTTCTTGACACTGTTTATGCAAGCACAAATCCCAACTTGAATATGTTTAATAATTATTATGGAAAAGCTACTCCCGAGATAAATCCTAATTATCAAGTTGTAGATATACAGGTCTGGAAATCCCAAAGCGGTTTGGTTTATGATCCTTCAAAAGAAAGACAGGCTATTGCATATATAAACCTTCCACCTCTAACTGCACCGACTGTTGGAACAAGTCCCAATTATCCTGATGCTTTCCGTTCGGATACCGTAAATCCAGTACCCGGTCAAACTGAAGTCGGAAGATTCGTCTTATTAACTCCCGATGTCGATTATACTCTGCACAAAGAAACAGGTTATATAACTTTCAATACTCAAATACAGGATCAGGATGTTATAGCTGTTGCTTACCGCATTGGCAACCCCAAAGGCTCACAGGATGATAGCTTTTGTGGAGAGTTCTTAAATGCGGTTGCTGCAAACGACTCTTCAAAATTAGTTCTTAAGCTTGTTAAGCCTGCATATTTAAAACCCAGTATGACCGAAGCATGGAAGTTGTTGCTTAAAAACATCTATCCAATCGGAGGTGTAAACATTAAGCAAACTGGTTTTGTGTTCAATATAAAATATGAATCGCCGGGCGCTGACCCCGTGGTTGAGCTTCCTACCGCAAGCGGATCGACTGTGCGTTTACTAAATGCCTTTGGTCTAGATAATTATGATGCAAGCGGTAATGCAAATCCGGATAACGTTTTTGACTGGCGCCCCGATCTTACCGTGCTTCCTGTTCAAGGTGAAATTATTTTTCCCACTTTGGAACCATTCGGAAAAAACTTCCCATCTAGCATTCCCGACTCACTAAAATTTCAGTCGGTATACGATACGATTGCTGCCGGCGCACAAAATGATAAAATTCATGACAAATGGGAATTAACCGGGCAATTTTCCGGCGAGGCAAGTTCTACTTATCAGCTAGGATTTAACGTGGTGGAAAATTCCGTTCGAGTTACTCTCAACGGGAGAGAACTAACTCCAGGGGTGGATTACACGGTTGACTATAATGTCGGTCAATTAACAATTAGAAATGACGCGGCTTTAGTACCAGGCGCAAATTTAAGTATCACTTTTGAGCAAAACGACCTTTTCTCGCTTGCTTCAAAAACTCTTGTCGGTGCACGAGGATTAATTAACTTTTCCCCTAAAACAAAGCTTGGATTTTCGATTCTAAATTTAAATCAGCAGACTCTTAGCGATAAAGTTAGGATTGGAGAAGAACCGTTAAGCAACACAATCATGGGGGTTGATTTTAACACAAGCGCCAATCTTCCTTTTTTAACTAATGCATTGGATAATGTAATCTCTACAAAGGAAATGTCTTCGCTTACTCTTGCGGGAGAATATGCTTATATGAAACCTAATCCTAATACTAAAACAAGCAATATTCCGGATGACCACGGACAAAGCGTAGCTTATGTTGATGATTTTGAAGGAGCAAAAGTTTTAATACCTATAGGAGTTTCTTATACAGGTTGGAAAGATTTAAGCCCTCCGGATCAAATTCCTTCTCTTGCAGGTCTTAGTTCTAAGCAAATGATGAATTATAAAGCCAAAAGTTTTTGGTATTCGATTACTCCTTCCGATGTTCTTATCTCGGCTATCTGGGGTAACAGAAAAGATGCTGCAGCCGGACAACAACAAGAGCCAGTGATGGATTTTGTATTTATGCCTGATTCACCCGGTACTTATAACTATTACCCAAATCTTCAAGACCCTAAAAAGAACTGGGGGGGTATGATGAAAGTGCTATCGTCAACTGCTAATGATTTACAAGCACAAAATATACAATATATAGAATTTTGGATGCAAGTTGAACCCGGGACATCAACTAAGGACAGCATTTATATTGACCTCGGTAGAATAAGCGAAGCTGTAATACCGGATAGAATTTTGCATACGGAGGATATTAATCATAATGGAATCCTTGCGCCGGGCGCAGATATCGGCATTGATGGAATGAATGACGCTCAGGAACGGGCAGCATATCCCAATTCTCATAATAATGCTGACCCTAGCGGTGATAATTTTGCTTTGAATACAAATCTCCCGAATAATGATATTATGAAATGGTATAATGTCAACGGCACGGAAGGTAATGCAGTCTTAACGGATATAGGGCGTATTCCCGATACCGAAGATTGAAATGGTAACGGTAATCTTGATTTGGTAAACAGCTATTTTAGATATGCTATTCCTTTAGATACAAATAAAAACACAAATCCCTATATTGCCGGAGGAGGCGATAATGCTAATTGGTATTTGTACCGGATACCGTTGAAAGATACTTCCTTAACTGTGGGGCAACCGAGCTTTTCCGATGTAGAATTTATCCGGTTGTTTGCAGCCGGAGTTAGCGACATTGTTCATTTAAGATTTGCCGAGTTTAATCTTTCAGGTAATCAATGGCAAAATACTGTGTACAATGACTCAACATTATCTGTTTCAGTTGTAAATGTTGAAGATAATCTTGACTATTATAGTCCCCCCGGTGTTACAAGACCGATTGATCCAACACAAACTACAACAACAGTTCGACTCAACGAACAATCTTTAAGCTTAACCCTGACAGATTTACCTGCAGGGCAATCCCGTGAAGCCGTTAAATATTTATACAACCCGCTCGATGTTTTTAATTACAGGGAAATGAAATTATTTATTCACGGCGATGATAAACCAAATTCGTTTTCAGATAATATATCAGATACTTCAAGTGGAAGCTATACTTCCGAGGTTTATTTAAAATTTGGAACTGACAGCTCTAATTATTACGAATATCGGCAGCCCGTTAAGCCCGGCTGGAATGATGTTGATATTATCTTTAGTGATTTAACCGCCTTAAAACAGAACCTGGATAGTGTAACAACCGTTGCAAGATTTTTTATTGGTCAAAGCGGTGCTTCCTATGCTGTTAAAGGGAAACCTACTCTCACTGCTGTAAAATATTTAACGCTCGGAATAACAAACAGAACAAACAATACTAATAAGCCGCGTTACGTCTCCGGTACTGTTTGGGTGGATGAATTAAGAGTTATCGGCGCTGATAACCACCCCGGTTCGGCTTATACATTTTCTACGTCGTTTAAGCTTGCCGATTTGTTGACTGTAAATTTCAATATTAGCCATACAGACCCCTATTTTCATGCTCTATCAAGCCAGTATGGCTCAAGAATGGACTCTAAAAATTGGAGTCTATCTACAAATATTGATCTTCTAAAATTAATCCCATTTCATATGCCTGGTAGTAATTTATCGTTAAATTATTCCCATACGGAATCTATCGGGAAACCGCAGTATTTGCCCGGTACAGATATAAACATAAATTCCGCTGCATTGCAAAGGCAAATAGCAATTAACGATACCATTAATACTCATCAAAAAATTACTCAAAGCGCTCAGCAATTAATCTCA
This sequence comes from Bacteroidota bacterium, assembly GCA_021778375.1. Classification (GTDB taxonomy): domain Bacteria; phylum Bacteroidota; class Ignavibacteria; order Ignavibacteriales; family Ignavibacteriaceae; genus FEN-1297. Next base: position 11,766 of record JAJYCM010000006.1, on the reverse strand, counting down.
TCAGCACAAACAGTAAATATATCAGACTCCTATTCGGCTTCAGGTATTACATTGAAAATTCCGACTTCTCTTTGGTTTATTCAAGATACATTTAACGCCATGTCTTTGGGATTTAATTATAACAAATCATTCAGTAGAAGCCCAACCGTTTTGTCAAATCTAAGCTGGCAGTGGAATGCAAATTTCAATTATGGTCTTAATTTTAGCCCTGATGATTATTTATCACTTGTTAAAATTCCAGTCATAGGAACGATCCTTAGCTTCTTTAAGGATTACAGAGATTTAAAGTTATATTATGCACCGCAAAATTTTTCCTTAAATGTTACTGCAAGCAGATCGAGGAATACTAATGTCGCGAGTCCGGTAAATAATATTTTTTATACGCCAATTATTTCCAGGAACTTTTCAACTTCTCGCGGCTTCAACATGGCATGGAAACTTACTGATGGAGGATTTCTTAACCTTGCGACAAATTACAGCATGAATATTAGCTCTTCATTAGCATTTTTGGAAACGGACGCTAATAATAACCAGCGTCCTGAAAGTTATATTTGGAAAGAAATTTTGACACATGCTTTTTTTGGTAATGATTTTCTATACCAGCAGAATTTAAGCGTCACTTCAAATCCAAGATTACCTTCGCTCTGGAATATTAGCCAATATTTTTCGATAAACGCATCATATAATGTTTCTTATCAATGGGGAAATAACTTCAGCCAGCAGCAAGCCGGAAGAAGCGCCGGATATAATTCTAAGGCATCGGTGGGAGTTACACTTAGGTTAAAATCTTTGATGGACCCGCTTTTTGCCGAACCTAATTCATCGAATCCAAGTCAAAATTCTAATCAATCAAACTTGCAATTAGAAAGAGAAAGAAATATTCAAGAGGAGTTACGAAGAAATGAATTAAATAATCAGAAAAAAGCCGGAATCAAAAATCCAGTTCCTTCCAATCCTAATTTAGCTATAAAAGATACGGCGGTTGTTCATGATTCTTTACAGACCAAGAAATTGGGTAAATCTGAAATTCTAAGGAAAGGTTTTGATGTTGTTAAAACAGTTGTTAGAGTGCTTTTATTCGATTACGAATCGATTGCCTTAAATTTTAGTAATAGTAACAGCCTATCAAAATCCGGAATTGAAGGCGAAGGTACAGGCTTCAATAATTTCTTGGGTTTGTCTTTCAACCAAAATAACGGACCCTCAAGAACTTTTATGCTTGGATTGAGCGGTACGGTCGGAAGGCGCGTTTCCGGTGTTACTTTGCAGGATGTATTTTCACAAAGCAACGATCTATCCTTCAGCACTTCTAAACCCCTGTGGGAAGGAGCTAAAATTGATTTAAATTGGAGAGTCGGCTGGTCTATGAATAAAAGCACTTCGCTTACGGCAGACTCTACTACAGGAAATATTGCTATTCAATCAATGAGTTCAAGCGGGACTATAACACGTTCATTCTTTTCACTGCCTCCGGTTTTCTTTTTGAGCACACTAAAGAGCGGAATTAAAAGGGTTCACGAGTTATATAATCCCCAGGCATCTAATCCTTCTCAAAACCTATCCGATGCTTTTACACAAGGATTCGAAACTTTACCTATATTTTCAAGATTTAGTTTCCTGAAAAACTTTGCCGACTATATCCCGCGACCAAATTGGTCAATTTCCTGGGATGGGTTAGAAAAACTTTATCCATTCAAAGCATTTGCGCAGAGAGTTTCATTTGAGCATGCATACACATCTACTTATTCAGAAGGTTGGTACATCTCTCCAGACGGTACAAGAATAACGCAGTCTCAAAGAATTGACTATGGTTTTACACCACTTGTCGGTTTGAATTTTACTTTCGGACAATTGTGGAAAGGAAATTTGACAAGTAGTATTAAATACTCAACTCACTCAACTTTTGATCTTGGAGTTTCAACTTCAAATATAACAGAAGCATTCTCACGTGATATTGGTATTACTGCAGGTTATAATAAATCAGGTTTCGAGCTTCCGATATTCGGAATTTCGTTAAAAAATGATATTGAGTTCAGTTTCTCATATACTAATTCTCAAACATCGACAGTTTTATACGATATGAATAACTATACAGACAGTGGAACGCCGCAAGATGGCACTAACAGAATTTCAATTGAACCCCGCGTGAAATATACAATAAGTTCAAAAGTAACCATCGCAATTTTTTACACTCGCTCTTCTGTTGAACCCGTCGGCGCATCAAGAATTCCGCCGACTACTACGAATCAAGCCGGGTTAGATGTTCATATTTCAATTCAATAATACACACAAAAAAGATTAAATTATTAGAATCATTGTGTGATTAAAAGTTCTGGTTTGGAAAAATTTCTTTGGTAAATTTTGAATAGCGATTTTATTCGAGTATTAAAATCAATTAAACTAAACGAAAGATTGTAATGAAAGAAAAAAGGATTTTATGGGTTGATGACGAGATAGAATTATTCCGTTCACATATAATATTTTTATCTGAAAAAGGTTATGCTGTCGATACAGCAACGAATGGCGAAGACGCTGTCTCTTCGGTTAAAGAAAACGAATATGATTTAATTTTCCTTGATGAAATGATGGCCGGAATGGGCGGGCTTGAGACTTTAAGCATGATCAAAGAATTGAATGTAAATATTCCTGTTGTTATGATTACGAAAAGTGAAGAAGAAAGTTTAATGGATGAAGCCATCGGTGGAAAAATTGCAGACTATTTGACCAAACCTGTTAACCCGAGTCAAGTTCTTCTTGTTTGCAAAAAGATTCTTGAAGGAAAAAGAATTACTAGCCAGTATGCGGCAAAGGATTATCTTTCAGACTTTAATGAAATTTCGCGCGCATTCTTAAATCAAATGGACTTTGCAGAATGGATTGAAATTTATTTAAAGCTTGTTAATTGGGATGTTGAGCTTGATACTCATCCGGAAATAAATTTACGTCAGTCGCTCAATGATCAAAAGAAAGAAGGTAATAAAGAATTTTCAAGATTCGTTGAGAGAAATTATAGAAAATGGATTACTTCACCCGGCGATATTGATACGCCGCTTCTTTCACCACAGATATCTCAAAAATATGTTCTTAACCATCTTCAAGAACCAAATATTTCTGTTTTCTATTTTATTATCGATTGCCTGCGGCTTGACCAGTGGCTTTTGATGGAAAAACATCTAACAGAATATTTCAAAATCGATAAAGAATATTATTTTGCAATTCTTCCGACGGCAACACCGTATGCAAGAAATTCGATTTTCAGCGGTCTTTATCCTTCCGAAATTGAAAAAAATTATCCTCAATACTGGTCTAGTGGGGATGATGAAGAAAAGAGTATGAATAAATATGAAAAAGAATTGCTCCAACTCCTTTTGGATAGAAAGAAAATAAAACTGCGAAATGAATTGAAGTATATCAAAATAATTGATCCCGAAGTGGGAAGAAATTTTGAGCAGAATATTCTTTCATATCAGCACACACATCTTACGGCTATTGTTGTAAACTTCCTCGATATGATTGCTCATGGTCGCTCCGATTCCGATTTATTAAAAGAAATTGCTCCGGACGAACCCGCTTACCGGTCATTAACCGATAGCTGGTTTAAACATTCCTCTTTGCTGGCTACTTTCAAAGCTCTTGCTAATCTAAAAAATGTAAAAATAGTTATTACTACTGACCACGGCAGCATTCGATCTATGCGAGGCGCCAAAGTCCTAGGCGATAAAGAAGCCGCAGTAAATTTAAGATTTAAATACGGAAGAAATCTTAAAGTCGATGAAAAGCATGCTGTATATGTAAAAAATCCGGATGAATTTAAATTACCGCGCCGCGGCGTTACTGTAAATTATATTATTGCCAAGGAAGATTATTATTTTGTCTATCCTACCGACTACCATAAATATTTGACATATTACAAAGATACTTTTCAGCACGGGGGAATTTCTATGGAAGAAATGATTTTACCAATTATAACAATGGAACCAAAATAAAAGTGAACTTCCCATTTACAAAGAAAGTTTTTACCGAAGATGATACAATAAATCTTGCCGGTGAATTTGTTAATTACATCTCATCTGGAGATGTAATTGTTCTGAACGGTAATCTTGGAGCAGGTAAAACTTTTTTTATTAAGCATACTTTAAAAATATTTGGAGTAAATAACGTAACTTCTCCAACTTTTGCCATCGTAAATGAGTATTCCGGTAAGTTCAAAGTATTTCATTTTGATTTTTACCGGGTAAATAACGTCTCCGAGCTTTTTGATATTGGGATCAATGATTATTTTAACGATGATAGTGTGGTAATTTTTATTGAATGGGGTAATTTGATCCCCGTTATTTTACCAAAAAAAAGATTTGAAGTAAATATTACCTTAAACGATGATCTTTCGAGAGACTTTAATTTTATAAAATATGAATGAATCAAAGCCGGTATTAGCGATTGAAACTTCACAAAGCCTTTGTAGTGTTTGTGTCTATTTTTCGGACGAAATTTTCTATGAAATGAATATTAATCTGAAAAACTCCCACGCCGAAAAATTATTTGAAGCTACCGACTTTGTTTTGAAATCTTCCGGCGTTAATGCAAAAGACCTGGATGCAATTGCAGTTTCTGCAGGCCCCGGTTCTTTTACCGGTTTAAGGATCGGAATGTCTGCTGCAAAAGGTTTAGCTTTTGGAGCTAAATTACCAATTGTTTCAGTGCCTACTTTTGAAGCTTTGGCACTGCAAATTGCAAATTACCTAAAATGTGATAGTGATTTTTTTATTGCAAACAAAGTTAATGTTGAAGAGTTATATTTTGCCAAGTTTCAAGTTAAAGGGAATAGTTATATATTTGCGGAGAATCTGGGTATAATCAAGCGGGACGAATTTGGCAAAAGAATAAAGAATACTTTAACTTTTGGTAATGTCTTTCCGCTAGACGGAAAAATAAAAAATCTTTGTGCGCCCAATTCCTCGTTTATAGCGAAGTGGTGCAATCTCTTCGGAGAAAAGCTGAAAGTGTATGATTATGATTTTCTTGAGCCGAATTATCTGAAAAATTTTGTTGTAAAGGAAAGAAAAAAAAATGATTAAGAAAATAATTACCTTGGTTGTTTTCTTTTTCTCGTTTTGTGTTGCTCAGTCAATTGGACCGGTTGTTTCCGTTCCTAAAATAGATTACGACTTCAGTAATGCTCCTGCGGGAACTTCAGTTGAACATTCTTTTGTAATCTATAACGGGGGCGGCGCTCTTCTTACTTTATCAGGCGTTAAGTCTTCATGCAATTGTATCACAGCTACACTTGATAAAAATAGCTTGATTCCCGGAGATTCTGCCCACTTGGATATTGATTATGTTAGCAAGGGTAATGCTAATCCCGAAGATAACTACGTTACTGTAAAAACCAACGATCCAAATAATCCGGATTTGAAGTTATTTGTAACCCGCGCTTATCCTGATAACAAACCCACGCTTTCCGGTATCCCGATCGATTCTTCGTTCCATCCTGCGGCTAACTTTCCTGAAACCGAACATAATTTTGGCTCAATCAAACAAGGGCAGATTGTGGAATGTTTTTTCATAATAAAAAATAATGGTAACACAACTTTAATAATAAAAGACATAAAAACATCTTGCGGATGTACTGCCGCCGTAGTTAAGAAAAAGGAACTTTTACCGGGCGATTCATCTCAGATTCGTGTTCAATTTGATTCTGCCGGTTTGAACGGAAAAGTTAATAGAGTAATTTCAATTACAACAAACGATCCAATACATCCTCGCAAATCATTAACAATATTTGCTGATGTAACAAAGTAGAGTTTTATAAATGGCATGGTTTAAAAGATCAAAGGAAAATATTTCACCTGACTCGCAAAAAAAAGATTTGCCCGACGGATTATGGGAAAAATGCTCAAGTTGTGGAGAAATAATTCATAAAAAACAATTAGAAACAAATTTGTGGACTTGTACAAAGTGTGGTTTCCATTTTAGGATTGGAAGTAAGGAATATATTGACGTTATCTTGGATAAAGGCACGTTTAAAGAGATGGATAAAAAAATGCGTTCCGGAGACCCGCTCGAATTTGAAGATACTAAGAAATACAAAGATAGAATTCAAGAAACCATAAAAAAACTTGGATTGAATGATGCAGTTAAGACAGGTACTGGAAAAATAAATGGCATGGATGTAGCTTTCGGTTGTATGGATTTTAAATTTATCGGCGGAAGCATGGGCTCTGTTGTTGGCGAAAAACTTGCAAGATTAATTGACAAGGCTTTCAAAAATAAAATTCCATTAATTATAATTTCTGCAAGCGGTGGTGCAAGAATGATGGAGGGAGCTTTTTCTCTTATGCAAATGGCAAAAACAAGTTCACGCCTTGCAAGGCTTGCCGATGCTCATGTCCCTTACATCTCGGTTTTAACAGACCCAACTACCGGGGGCACAACTGCTAGTTATGCTATGCTTGGTGATATCCATATTGCCGAACCGCAAGCTCTTATCGGGTTTGCCGGTCCTCGTGTTATCAAACAGACAATCGGTAAAGATTTGCCCAAAGGATTCCAGAAATCAGAATTTTTACTCGAACAGGGATTTGTTGACGTTATCTCACCCAGAAAAGAATTAAAGAATAATATCTATAATGTCTTATCGTTAATTTCCTGAGGTAACCTATTAAAATTATTACTAGCGTTACGCAAATGCAAAGGCTTTCAAGAAAGTTGAAAGCTGAGAATAAGTCGATAGGTTTTGTGCCGACGATGGGGTTCCTCCACGAAGGTCATATCTCGCTTGTTAAAAAATCTAAACAAAAATCTAATGTTACAGTTGTTTCTATTTTTGTTAATCCGGCTCAATTTGCACCCAACGAAGACTTTAAAAAATACCCCCGCGATCTTAGGCATGATAAAAATCTTTTGAAGACAATCGGCACTGATTATCTATTTATCCCCGAAGTTTCGGAAGTTTATCAAACTAATTACCAGACTTTTGTTGAAGTCGATGAAATTTCCCGTATTCTTGAGGGCGAGTTTCGCCCTTTTCATTTTAAAGGAGTAGCAACAATACTTTCCATCCTTTTCAATTGTGTTTTGCCTGACTATACCTTTTTTGGTCAAAAAGATGCACAGCAAGTTGCTGTAATTCGCCAGATGATAAAAGATTTAAAATTTACTACCGAAATAATTGCATGTCCAATCGTTCGCGAAAAAGACGGTTTGGCGATGAGTTCACGTAATATTTATTTATCTATTAATGAAAGAAGCGATGCTCTGGTTTTATTCAAAGCGCTTAAACTCGCCGAAAAGTTAGTAATGGAAGGGGAAAGATTGGCAGATATAATAATTTCTAAGATGATTAATGAAATTAATTCCATTGACTCATCCAAAATTGACTATGTAAGAATTGTGGATGTCGATAAATTTTCCCAGGTCGATAGCTTAATATCGGGGAGTAGATATTATTTTCTTATAGCTTGCAAAATCGGGAATACGCGATTGATAGATAATGTAATTATTAAAGTTTCTTAAATTATAAATTGTGCTATCTGTTAATGTCAAAAATAGCTTTGATTCCTAAAAGTACAAGCGCCTTTTGATTTTCATATTTAATGTTAAGGTGAGGACTAATTTTTTCCGCATTTCCTCCTGTAATGAAAATTTTTATCTCACCTGCACCGAGGTTTTCTTTAAGGTGTTTTAACGTTTTTTCAATCATACCTACAATTGAATTTATTACCCCGCTTGCTATCGATGTTTTTGTGTCTCTACCTATCATCTGCTTAAAATCTTTCTCATCCACATGCGGAAGCTGCGCCGTATTTTGAGTAAGCGAGTTGAACATCATTTTTAATCCGGGTGCAATTAATCCACCAGAAAAAATACCCGGGTATCTTATAATGTTGATAGTAGTCGCAGTACCGAAGTCAATCGTAATTAAATAAGTTTTTTCGGTGTAACTATTAAATTCAGTTGAGTTCTTAAATAATTTGAAAGCTCCTTCAGCTGAGCAAATCCTATCGATTCCTAAAGTTTCACTAGAATCGTAATCAATTCTTAAATTGAATTTGAGGTCATTTCTGATAATTAAAGGAATCACTCCAAACTTTGATCCCAAATAATCAGTTATACTTTTTGTAGTGGAAGGTACTACTGAAGCGATTGCAAAGTTTTCTGGGTGAATTTTCCCGAGGTAAGAAAATAAAGTGTCTAATTTATCAAAGGTGTAGATTTCTCCAATTTGGTCATCGCGAAAAACTGCGGTTTTGATATTGGTATTGCCAACATCACAAGTCAAGATCATTGTGCCGCACTCACATCGCCGAAATGAATTTTTTCAATTTTATTTTTTGTCTTTAATAACAAAAAACCCTCTTCGTCTAAGTCTTCAAAAATTCCATACTTTGTATTGCCTTCTTCTGTTACAGAAATCTTTTCTCCGATTAAATTACAACGATCTTTCCAATCTTTCATGATTTCGTCAGGCTTAGATTCCATCTTTTGAAGTATTTCTTCGAAAGTATTTAATAACTCGGCAAGTAATTTCTCTCGATCAACGCTTTCGCCTAGCTCAAGTTTAATCGAAGTAGGTTCTAAATTAAAATTTCCTTGAAATAAAGCCTGATTAACATTTAACCCGATACCAATAACTACTCTTTCAATTTTATTACCTTGAGACGTCGACTCGAGTAAAATTCCACAGATTTTTTTCCCTTTAACTAAAACATCATTTGGCCATTTAAGCTCTGTCTTTAGCTGGAATAAATTCTCAAGTGCAAATGCCACGGAAAGCGAAGTTGCAAAGTTTAGTAAATTAAACTTTTTACCGAAATATTTCTTACTTGTTAGCAAAATAGAAAAAGTAAGATTTTGTCCCTTTGCGCTGTACCAAACTCGTTCTTTTCTTCCTCTGCCTTTAGATTGCTTTTCTGCCAATAGGATAGTGCCTTCTGAATTAAATTTATTGGACTTATTTAAAAGAAATGAATTAGTCGATTCTACCTCCTCAGAATAAATAAAATTTCTGCCTATAACTTCTGTGTCGACCTTGGTATCAAAACTCTCAAAGTTGAACAACTTTTAACCTTTATTGATTTAGTATTCAAAGATAAGCAAATTTACAAAAATTGTCACAGCCTTAGCCATTAAATTATAGGTCTGTGCCAGAATTACCGTTTGTCTGCCTAAATGGGTGAAATATCTTATTTCTAATGATATAGGCTTAAATAGTTATAATATAAGTAATTAAGCATAAAATATATTCTGGCATTTAATATGTGTACCTAATCCAAAATTATTAATAAATGGAGTTAAAAATGACATTCGTAAAATTTCAACCAGCAAAAGAATTTGATAAATCCTTTTATGGTAATTGTGGAAAATTTTATAAAGATTTTCCAAACTTAAACCTAGATTCTGGCTTTACCTTCAGCCCACGTGTGGATATTTCTGAAGATTCAAATAAATTTTATTTTGAATTAGAATTGCCGGGCGTTAAGAAAGATGATCTCAAAATTTCTTATAAAGAAAATGTTCTTACCATTAGTGGAGAAAAGAAAAACTTGTTTAAAGATGAAAAAGAAAAGGAATTGTTAAGAAATGAAAGATATTTTGGAAATTTCAAAAGAGTGTTTACTTTGCCCGAAGGTATAAATCCGGAGAGTATTGAAGCCAAATTTGAAGATGGTGTTCTTTCAATTTCAGTTGCAAAAGCTGAAACAAAAACACCTAAAGAAAAAACAATTGAAATAAAATAACTTATTCATAAACCAGCGGGAAAATTAACCGCTTATTCATTCATTAAGGAGTAAAACTAAGATGGGTAAAATAATTGGAATAGACTTAGGCACTACAAACTCGTGCGTTGCTGTTATGGAAGGCAATGATCCGGTTGTAATTCCAAATTCGGAAGGTGGAAGGACTACCCCTTCTGTGGTTGCCTTTACAAAAAATGGTGATCGTTTGGTTGGCCAGCCGGCTAAAAGACAAGCTATCACTAATCCCAAAAACACAATCTTTTCTATTAAAAGATTTATGGGAAGATTAGTTAGCGAAGTGCAGGACGAGAAAACAAAAGTTCCCTATGAAGTGATTTCTGGCGACGGAAATTCAGCGCGTGTTAAAATTAGCGACCGCGTTTATTCTCCTCCCGAAATCAGCGCAATGATCCTTCAAAAAATGAAAAAAACTGCTGAAGAATATTTAGGGCAGGAAGTTACAGAAGCTGTTATTACTGTTCCTGCTTATTTCAACGATTCGCAACGTCAGGCTACTAAAGATGCAGGTGAAATTGCAGGTCTTAAAGTAAGAAGAATTATCAACGAACCTACTGCTGCAGCGCTAGCTTACGGTCTTGATAAAAAAGGAAAAGATCATACCGTCGCCGTTTATGACCTTGGTGGGGGAACGTTTGATGTTTCTGTACTCGCTCTTGGCGATGGCGTTTTTGAAGTTAAATCTACTAACGGTGATACTCACCTTGGCGGAGATGACTTTGATCAAAGAATTATCGATTTTTTAGCCGATGAATTTAAAAAACAAGAAGGCATTGATCTCCGTAAAGATCCAATGGCTTTGCAAAGATTAAAAGAAGCCGCTGAAAAAGCCAAGATTGAACTTTCCTCATCTTCATCGACCGATGTTAATCTTCCGTTTGTTACTGCAACGCAAGATGGACCTAAGCACTTGAACATCACTATGACACGAGCAAAATTTGAACAGCTTATAGACGATCTTGTTCAAAAAACAAGAATTCCCTGCGAGCAAGCTATAAAAGATGCCGGCGTTTCTGCTTCACAAATTGATGAAGTAATTCTTGTCGGAGGTTCAACAAGAATACCTATGGTGCAGGATTTAGTTAAGAAAATTTTTAACAGAGAACCTCACAAAGGCGTTAACCCTGATGAAGTTGTTGCAATCGGCGCAGCTATTCAAGGCGGCGTTTTAACCGGTGAAGTTAAAGATGTCCTTTTACTCGATGTTACACCTCTTTCTCTTGGTATTGAAACTCTTGGCGGCGTTATGACAAAATTGATTGATGCTAATACTACAATACCTACAAAGAAAAGTGAAGTCTTTTCGACAGCTTCCGATAGTCAGCCGTCTGTTGAAATTCATGTATTGCAAGGTGAACGTCCTATGGCTAATGACAATAGGTCATTAGGAAGATTTCATCTTGATGGAATTCCACCTGCACCTAGAGGCGTCCCTCAAATTGAAGTAACTTTTGATATTGACGCTAACGGTATTCTTCACGTTGCTGCTAAGGATAAAGCTACTGGTAAAGAGCAGAGCATTAGGATTACTTCTTCAAGCGGATTATCAAAAGATGAAGTTGAAAAAATGAGGAACAGCGCAAAAGAACATGCTGCCGAAGATAAGATGAAAAAAGAAGGCATTGAAGTAAAGAATCAGGCTGACAGTTTAGTCTTCCAAACAAAGAAACAAATTGAAGATTTGAAAGATAAAATGTCTGCTGATTCAAAAGGCAAACTTGAAGCTGAAATAAAAAAGGTTGAAGATGCTATTGCTTCTAATAATACCGATCAGATAAAATCAACTACCGAATCTTTGAATAAAGTATGGAGCCAAATTGCTTCCGAACTTTATGCGCAACCCGGAGCAGGACAGCCCGGTGATGCTTCGCAGCAAGCAGGTGACAATGCTTCTTCTAATGGCGAAAAGAAGTCCGACGACAAAGAAGTTCAAGATGCTTCTTATGAAGTAGTTGACGATGAAACTAAAAAGAAGAAATAGCTTGTAGTTGAATATATGTAATGCCGGATT
>JAJYCM010000174.1 GCA_021778375.1 Bacteroidota bacterium | reverse complement strand
TTTGAAGTGCAATCATCCTCACAGCATTGTAGCCTGGGAATGTTCTTGTCCCAAGATGAGCGTCTGATTGATGCCCTTTCCCTTTTACATTTCCCCACTCGGTGTAGTAATCAATTTTTAATTCATTAAACAGGTTATCGATTCTATCATCAAGGATATCATGATAAACAATAAAAATAACTTTCATTTTACTCACCTTTATTTTAGTGATTGCAAAATCAATTTCGTTTCCTGAGCAGTATTTTTCCAAAAAATGTTTTAATATAAGAAAGCGATAGGTCATCAAGAATTGTATAAACAACAGGTACTACAACCAATGTTAGAATTGTTGAAGTTATCAAACCTCCGATTACCGCCTGTCCCATTGGCGCTCGAAATTCTGCACCTTCTCCAAGTCCTAATGCTACCGGCATCATTCCGAAGATCATTGCAAATGTGGTCATTAATATTGGGCGAAGTCTAGTAGGCCCTGCTTTTAATAATGCTTCTTTCCGTGAAAGCCCGCGCCCCCGCAATACATTAGTAAAATCAATAAGTAAAATCCCGTTTTTCGTTACCAATCCCATCAGCATTATTATACCAATCAATGAAATTACTGAAATTGAATTCCCAAAAATCAATAACATTAACACGGCTCCTATTATTGACATAGGCAAGGCAAGCATTATAGAGAAAGGATGGACAAAACTTTCAAACTGCGCCGCAAGGACTATATAAACAAATACAATTGCCAGAGCCAGTGAAAGTAAAATATTCCCAAATGCTTCTTCCTGCTGCTGCCCTTCGCCTATTGTACTGACAGAATAACTGGGTTCAAAGTTCATTTTTTTGGTTTCTTTTTGAATATCATTTAAAACATCACCTAAAAACCTTCCTTTGAGATTTGCATCAATGCGAATTTCTTTCTGTCGCGCATAACGGTTTACTTGTGATGGGCCGACTCCTTCTACGATACTAGCAACATCGGAAACCGGAACAATAATGGGGTTTCCATTAGGAAGGTTTTTTGTACTTTTAACTGTTAAATTATATAAATTATTTACATTTAATCGATCATCTTTTCTTAAACGCACTCTTACATCATACTGTTCATCCCCTTCCTGAAATTGCGTTGCAACGTAACCGTCGACCATAGCACGTACTGAAGATGCTATCAATAAAGGATTTACTCCAATGTCTGAGGCTTTTTGTCTATCTATTATTAAACGAATTTCAGGTTTAGAAACTTCAAGACTGTTTTCAACATCAACAGTTCCGGGTATAGATTTAACAATTGATTCAACAGTATCAGCATATTTTGCAATCACATCTAAATTTTCACCTCGAACGCTGAGAGTAACAGGCTTTTGCATTCCTCCTGGACCTCCTTGCAGAAGAAAGCTTATATTCGCACCTGGGATGAGTTGTAATTTCTTCCTTAAACTACTTATTATCTCTTTATCACTTTTACGTCCCTTACTTTTATTAACCAACTTTACCAAAATATTTGCTTGTGTGACGGGGTTATTTCCGGAGCCTATAGTTGTTAAAACTGTCGTAACCTCCGGGTATTTATTAAGTGTATTTTCGATTTTAGCGCACACATTACTGGTTTCTTCAAGAGAACTGCCCGGAGCTGCTTTTATTACAATTGTAAATTCATTCTGATCACTGTCAGGGAAAAATTGGCTTCCTAAACTTCCCATCAACATAAAGCTAAAAATAAAAACTGCTATGGATCCAAACACTACCGTTTTCCTGTGTGACAGCGCCCAGCCAAGCCCTGCTTTATAACGTACGCTAAGAAGTTCAAAGAAGTGATTGAAGTAGAATAATATTTTGTTTTTAATGTTCCCTTCTTTTGAAAGTGCTTCATCCTCCCTCTTCAACCAGCGGGACGAAAGCATAGGAGTTAAAGTAAAAGCAACAAATAATGAAACAAGTACTGCAGCAGAAATAGTAATTCCGAATTGATAGAAAAATCTTCCGACAATTCCGGGCATAAAAGCTACAGGAATAAAAACAGCAACGATAGTAAATGTAGTAGCCATTACTGCAAGCCCGATTTCCTCTGATGCTGATTTTGCTGCTTCAAGAGGCGTTTCTCCTTGGTCCATATGACGGTAAATATTTTCAATTACCACAATAGCATCGTCGATTAACAATCCGACTGCTAGGGAAAGAGCTAGCAAAGACATCATATTAAGAGTAAAGTTTAATGCGTACATGATAATAAAACTGGCAATAATTGAAGATGGGAGAGCTAGTGCGCTTATAATTGTCGCTCTAAAATTTGCCAGGAAAAGATAAATGACAATTACCGCAAGTAAACCTCCGTAAATAATATCAAAAAGAACATCGTTTATTGAATCCTTTATGAATACACTATTGTCTTGAGCAACGGAAACCTTTACACCGGCAGGCAATTCACTTTTAATTTTTTCTAATTGTTTTTTTACATCTTCGGCAACTTTAACGGTATTACTTCCTGATTGTTTTATGATATTTAAACCCGCTGCGCGTTTCCCATTTACCCGTGTAAGACTAGTTTGTTCTTTTATCCCATCAGTTACTGAAGAAATATCTGAAAGATAAACTGGTTTCCCTTTTTTTACTGCAACAATAACGCGGTTAAAATCACTTACATTTACAAATTTTCCCATCGTCCTTAATAATAGTTGGCGTGAGCCTTCAATAAGGTTCCCTCCGGGTATCTCGACATTTGACGCTCCAACGCTTTGAATCACATCTTGAATTGATAGATCGTAAGCCTTCAACTTTTCTGCATTAACAGATATCTCCACTTCCCTTTCAGCGCCTCCGACAAGATCAACCGAGCCGACTCCAGGTATATTTTCCAACCTCTTTTTAACTATATTCTTTGTTAATGTGGTGATTTCTTTATCTGATTCATTTCCTGAAACGGTCAAAGACATTATAGGTAAGCTAGCAGGATCATATCGCTGGATCACCGGATCTTCTATATCAGTAGGTAGATTTGATTTAATGGCGGATAATTTTTCACGAACATCCTGGGCAGCGACTTTTCCATCGACCTCAAGTTTAAATGCAATAACTACAACTGAAACGCCTTCTCTTGAATATGATTGAATCCAGTCAACTCCGGAAATAGGATTTACCGCATCTTCAATTTTTTTTGTAACATCAGTTTCAATCTGATTGGGACCGGCTCCCGGCAGCACAGTTGTAATAATTACGTATGGAATATCAACGTCTGGATATAGGTCAACATTCAGCTTCATATAGGAATATAATCCGAGAACTATCAACGCCAAGATCATCATTGTTGCGAATACCGGGCGCTGGATCGATACGTCAGCTAATTTCATAAATTTCCTTTTAATATAAAATTTATTCTTCAGATTCCTGAAACTGAAACAGCGCTACCTTCCTTTAGATTATTCATTCCGGCAGTTGCGATTGTTTCACCTTCTTTTAAGCCGTTTATTATTTCCGTTAAATCGCCGTTAGTATTTCCTGTTTTTATTGTTCTGAAAGATGCGTGGTTATTTTCTATAACATATACACCTTTTCTATTGTCTTGAATTACAATCGCCTTATTCGGAACCACCAAAGCTCCCTTTACAGAATTCAGTTGAACATTAACACGGCAAAACATTCCAGGCTTAAACCATTTATCATTTGTGTTTTGGAAAATCGCTTTAATCTCAAAACTTCGAGATTGAATATCGGCAGATTTTGCTATTTGAAATATTTTTCCCTGTTTCACTAAATCTTGTTTTAGCTCGGAAAATACTTCAGCATATTGTCCAACTGCAAAACTTGGCATGTCAAGTTCATTTACATTGAACAAGATTTTCATATTTTCAATACTTGCAACTGTAGCAATTACTTTACCTGGAACTGTTAAGTCACCCAAATTCCCGTCTATCAGAGTAACAATCCCAGAAATAGGAGATTCCAACTCAACCATGCTTTTTGCGGCATTAAAATTTGCTTTGGATATATCAAATGCTGTCTGGGCGCCATCTAACATTTGTTTTGCGATCGCACCTTCACCATAAAGAGCTTTCATCCTTTCCAAATTTTGAGCGGCATTATCAAAGCTTGCTTTTGCCTGGTAGTACTGTGATGATGCACCTGACTTATCTAATGTAAGAATAATATCGCCGGGTTTAACTCTATCCCCGACTTTAACCTTTATCGAAGTAATTCTCTCCTGAATTTTTGCAACAATATTTGCTTGTTCCTCCCCTTCAAGTGTTCCAGTAAAATTTCTTGTAATCTGAAAATCTTTTCTTTGAATTTTTCCTACTTCCACAGGAATCGCATTTAGGGCAGATACATTTTCCTTACTATTTGCATTCTGTTTACTGCAGCCGGCTAAATAAAAGCCAAATAAAATTATGATCATTAAAAGTCTTTCGAATTTGAAATATATTATCTTGTTCATATATAAATATTTCTCCTTTGCTTTGAAATTATTCAATCTCATTTATTAATAAACGCTAACCGCATATTCCCAATCAGCTCTAGAAATTAGAAAGTCATATATTGCTTGAGAATAATTTGTCTGTGCCATTGTCAACGCTGTTTCAGTATCAATTATCTCTAATTGAGTACCAACTCCGCTTTTATATCTTGTTAAAGCAATCTTTAAAGCCTTATCTGCTTGAGAAAGACTTTTTTCCTGGGCATGAATTCTCTTTGTAGCGTCATCCATTTTTAGCTGAGCTTGCAACACTTGAACTTTTAATCCCTCTTCCAATTTTTGCCTTCCAATCCCTACTTTTTCTTTATCAATTATAGCCTGTTGGATTCTTGCGCCACGCCCAAATCCATCAAATAAAGTGTAGGTAATTTGAACCCCCAGCATGAAACTTTTTGCCCAATTAAAATTTCGTACTTTCCAAGTGTTATCCTGAGTTTGATACTGATATTGCCCAAAGAAAGCAAGAGTCGGAAAATAATCAGAACGTTCTACGTCAACATTTTTATCGAGCAAGGATTCTTGAACTTTTAATTGTTGAACGAGAGGACTGTTATTAATTGCGTTGTCTTCTGCTTCAACAAGTTTATCTGAAGGGATTTCTTGATAATCAAAATTGCCGCTTACCCTTACCGGGGTTTTCATATCAATATTTAATAAATTTTTCAACATGCTTTTAGCAAGCTCAAGATTATTTTCCGCTTGAATAAGTGCCGGCTGTACATTAGCTACCTGCACTTGAGATCTCAACAAATCAAATTCAGATGCAACACCTTGCTTAAACAAAGCGTCCACATTTTTGTAATTTGCATCAGCCGATTCGTAGCTACGCCGGGTTACTTTTACAATTTCTTGAGCCATCAAAATTGTATAGAAAGCTTTTTTAACAGACAATGTAACCGATTGCTTAACAGCTTTTTCTCCTATCACTGAATAATTTGCATATTCACCGGCAATTTTTATAGCTGTATTAACTTTCTGACTATATAACACCTGTGTTAAACCTAAAGTTGCAGCAAAACTATTCTTTGAACCGAGTTCGATTGTTTGGGTATTTGGGGTTGGATTAAAAGGATTATTCGGAGGAATAAATAAAACAGGCAGCATTATATTGCGAGTATAATTTCCGGTAAAATCAATCCTCGGAAATGCATTAGAATATGCTTCACTAATTTGCTCTTGAGATCTTTCAATATCTTTTTTCGCTAATTGGATATCCCAATTATTAGCTAAAGCTTTGCTAATAGCAGCATCAAGAGTAAAGGTAAGTGTATCATGCTGAGCTGAAACGACGTCTGATCCGAAAAAGATTACACAACTTATCCAGATAAAAACAAAGTAACAACGCTCTTTCATAAAGAGCCCCTATTATTTTTAAGAAATAAGTTAATTATAAAGTTCACATAAAGGGATGAACATGAGAGTTCATCCGGCTATGTAGTCGAATTCAATTGGAACTATTAAGAAACTCATTTATAGCAGCAGCGGCTTTTCTTCCGGCGCCCATAGCAAGGATTACCGTAGCGCCTCCTGTTACAATATCGCCGCCGGCAAAAAC
>JAJYCM010000173.1 GCA_021778375.1 Bacteroidota bacterium | reverse complement strand
TCGTTCAAGAACATAACCGGCGTCACCAAATTCTATGACAGCTTCTGTACCATCTGGAGAAATTAGCGCAAATTTATTTATATGCGCGGATATCCATTTTTCATCGGGAGCAATAAATTCGGAAACGCCGGCTTTACTTATTGCTTCGCCACAGCGCACCGGGTAGCCAACATCTCTATCTTTTTCAAGCATCAAAACGGAGGCTCCTCCTTCTGCAGCATAACGCGCTGCAATTGAACCTGCAGGTCCGGCGCCGACGACAACTATATCATATTCTGGTTTCATTTATCGGAGCAACCCTTCTTTGTTAAATTTTATCACTTCAATCGGACAACTCCAAATGCATTTTGAACAATTCGTGCAACGTTCATCAATAATAAATATCTCGGCTTCTTTTAATTCAATTGCATCTTCGGGACATACGCCAACACAACATCCGCAGAAGTCGCATTTATCCGGAAGTATCTCTATCATTAATTTGCCGGTCTTTGCCAGTCGGTAATTCATTTTCTAAATCGAAATAAAATAATTATAATAATAAATCTACAAATTTTCAGAACAACGAAAAATAATCCTCATCAAAATTAGGCATTCGAGAAACCGATAAATCGGTTAAACAGTTTTCTTTTTATTATTTTTCCGACGAATAGAATTCGTGGGCTGCTATTTTACATATTAACTGATATCCTAATAACTACATATCCGCAGCAGCAGTTATCCAAATAGTATTTCAATATCTTCTTTAGTTAAGTTCTTAAGCATTCCGGTTTCACTGGTAATAATATCCTCAACTAATTTTCTTTTTTTATCCTGCAGCAAAAGGATTTTCTCTTCAACGCTGTTTTTTGTAATAAATTTATATACGAAAACATGTTTATCCTGCCCGATGCGATGCGTTCTGTCAGTCGCCTGAGCTTCTACCGCGGGATTCCACCATGGATCATAATGAAATACATAGTCGGCTGCGGTCAAGTTCAAGCCAAATCCGCCAGCTTTGAGACTAATTAAAAATATTTTTACGTCGTCATTATTTTGAAAATTATTAACGCGATGTTCTCTGTCAATTACGCTTCCGGTTAAATATTCATAGTTGATTTTTTGTTTTTCCAAATACGTTTTTATAATATCGAGCATTTGAACGAATTGAGAAAACACCAAAACTTTATGCCCGTCTTCAATAACTTTTTCTGCAAGCTCTTTGAATTCTTCAAACTTACCGGATTTTTTACCGTAGCTTTTATTAACGAGTACCGGGTGATTACAAATTTGCCGGAGTCTCAGAAGTCCTTCGATAACTTTGAATCCCGATTTTTTTATTCCATTGCGCGAAATCTCTTCCATAAGCTCGTCTCTTATAGAATTACGCCAGAGGTTATAAATTTTTTCCTGTTCCGGTTCCATTTCGCAATAATGAATTATTTCTGTCTTCTCCGGCAGCTCCTTTGCAACAACGTCTTTCGTTCTTCTAAGGATGAAAGGATAAATTAATTTACGTAGATGCTCTGAAGCGGATTTGTCGTTTTGTTTATGGATCGGAGTGGAAAAGTTTTCCTGAAATTTACTTAATGAACCAAGCAACCCGGGATTTAGAAAATTGAACTGCGACCAGAGTTCGCTCAAATTATTTTCAACCGGCGTTCCAGTAAGACAAAGCTTATTCTCAGCGGAAAGCATTTTAATAGCCTTAGCCGTTTTTGAAAGCGGATTCTTTATTTTTTGAGATTCATCTAAGATGATGTAATAAAACTTTGTTTGAGATAATGCTTCTGCTTCCCTTAGTACGATACTGTAACTTGTAATTACCGCATCGTAATTTTCAAAATGATCTATAGTTTCTTTTATCCTGGCACCACCGGTGTGGTTCAATATTTTTAAGCCGGGAGTAAATTTCTTCACCTCGTTAACCCAATTAAAGACAACAGATGTCGGTGCAACAACTAAGCTTGTCCTGTTTTCTTTCTTTTCTTTTGAAAGCAGAGCCAAAGCCTGAATAGTTTTACCGAGTCCCATATCGTCAGCGAGTATTCCACCGAAACCAAATTCTTTAAGGAAGTAAAACCAATCGTAGCCGCTTTTTTGGTAATGGCGAAGCGTGGTATTCATTTCAACCGGCAATTTTTGCTTTTTAATTTTGTCAAAGGAATTTAATCGATTAATATGCTCCTTGAAAGTCTCATCAATTTGAGCATCATCGGCATCTTGAACAAGCATATCGAGCGCATTAGCCTGAGCTTTTGAAAATCTTACAGAACCTTCCGCAGTTTCCCCAAACATAATCGTTCTTTGAAATTTCTTCATCCACTCTTCGGGCAGAATTCCGACAGAGCCGTCATTTAGTTGAATGTAATTTTTCTTCTGCTTTAGTGTAGTTAATAAAGCTTCCAAACTAACAGGTGAGCCGCCAAAATCTATTTTAGTTTGCACATCAAACCAATCTACTCCAGAAGAGACAACAAGCGAAACTTTTGGTCTGGATACGTTTATCTTAAATTTGTTTAACTCTTTTTCGCCGAAGATTTCAAAACCGTTTTCCCTTGCTGCAGGAATTAGTTTGAAAAGAAAATCAAGCGGATCTTTTCTTGGCATAAAAATGCCCGGTTCTTTTTCTTTAACGTAAAAAGTTTTTATTTCATTCCTTGCTTCTTCCTCAAAATTTCTATCCCTTTTAATAGTAACCAGCTTGCCTTCTTCAAAGAAAGCGCTGTTTCCTGCATTTGAGCTATATGGTAAATCGTATTTACCATAGCCGAATGATAGCCTTAGAAGTAGTGAATTTTCCGATTCTTCTAAAAGTATTTTTTTTATTGGAGCGGTCTCGATATTTTCAACAGTGTATTTACCGGCTTCAATAGGTAAGTTTGATACTATCTGCGGAAGAATATTTCGTTCAAAATATTCCATAAAAATTTTGGGGACTAAAATCTTCCCTTCGTTCTCTTGAAATGTATGCAGCTGGTCGCGGGTTAAATTAGATACTCTGAAAATTTTATCTTCTACATTCAACCAAAGCGGTTCGTCAAGAAAAGAGAAAGTCTTATTTCCAATTTTTATTTCCTCACTGTTAAGGTAAAGCTTTAGAGTAAGCGAAATATTTTCATCATCTTCGGCGATTATAACTGCGGCATTGGCAAATTCCGTTAGAATAGAAATTCTCTTTTGCAATTGCAGCGAGTAGGGCCCCATTAAATAAACTTCCTTATCAGCTAAAAAGATTAGAACATCTGAAAGAATGGTCGTCATCCTTTCCAGGTCGCGCTCATTATAAATGCCGTAATTGAAAGTATTACTTAAACGGATTTTGCCGAATTTTTCTGCAAAAAATTCCAGTACCAACCGCTCCTGAAACGAAAGACCTTCCAAAAGCTGTGCGTTAATATTATTAACCGGTTCAACACTGGAAGAATCAGATCCGTCCTGAAGTAACTTGATCTTAAACGCCTTCAGCACAGGATCAAATTTATCGGGAGTAATGCCGTAAACAATTTTATATTTTAATTTTTGTTTTTTACTTTCAGGCTGTTTAAGAAATACATCAAAGTTACCTCTCAACTTTTCAAATTTCTCTTCTTCCTTTTTCTTTTTGACCTCTTCTATCCATTTATTTCTCTTAAGAATTAGTTCCGCATGATCGTCAATTGGTTCAATCTTTTTGTTTTTCACTTCGTTAGACGGGGGAATTTGGCTGTAGCTTCGATCTAAAAATCGCGAAGGCTTTATAAGATTTTTCTCGCCCTGTTTATCGAACTGATAATACTGGTAGAAAATTCCTCTTTCATTAAGTTGATAAAGCACAGCAACAATATGCTTGCAAATAGCTCCGGTTTCCATGTAGGGACAAGTGCATGCATAGCTTTTAATAGATTTATCATCATTAAATTCTAAGCGGACATAATATTCATCTGTACCTTTTACTTTCGCAGTAACAACATTGTATTCAATGTATACATCGGAAACCTTTTTAGATGCAAAGTAAAGGAAGCCGCGCTTTCTCACCAGGTCTGTAACTAAATTATTTAATATCTCTTTCAACATTTAGGTTATTTCTTATTAAATTTTCCCCGTATTGATTCAGGAAAGCTCTTCTTCAGTTTTTAATTCATCTTTCAATTTTTGTTTGCTTCGTTCTAATTCCATATTCTCACGCATTAACTTAAGCTTTTCACCTTCTGCTTCCGCGGAGGAAATTCTCCTGTGGTTGGCGGCAATCTGGCTTTCAATTATACCGGTTTTGAATTTCCTAATTGTATCGCGGGCTATTTTCTTTAATACCTTATCGCGCGACATCTCCGGATAAAGGTCTTCCCACTTTTTACTCGTCTGGTATTTTTCAAAAGTAAGCTCAAGAATGTACGACTGAAGCTTTTCATCATGAATTTTTTCTATGAGCGAACTTACGAATATTTCTTCATCGCCGACACATGATTCATATACTATCTCTGCTATTTTTGAATGAGCTTCAATTAAGAATTCCTCCGGCGGAATGTGTGCTGATATAAATTCAATCACTTCCCTGTTATCTTCAAAAAGAAGTTTTATAATTTCTCTTTCGAGATTATAAACAGCGGGCGAAGCTATTTTCGACGGTTGTTCCGGAACGCCTGTAATTGTCTTTGATTGCTCCCTAATTTTTGTTCTTTCTTCCGATGTTAATTGTTTGCCGGTTTGATTTATTGCTTTTTCAAGTTCAATTTCAAGCAGCTTTTCGCGAAGGTTAAATTTCTTGGCAATTGATTTTGTTAAAAGATTTCTTTTCAGTTCATCTTTTATAAGGGCAATTGGCTTTACCAATTCCCTGATAGCATCGGCAGTTTTACTTACGTCTTCAAACATACCCTGAGATTCATAATAAGCGGATTGATATTCAATAAAGTTAAGTGCGTGCTTTATGATTTCATCAAATTTTTCTTTTCCGAAATTGTTAATATAAGAATCCGGGTCTTCTCCTTTCGGAAGGGAAGCTATTTTTATTTCCATATCGCGTCTAAGCAAAATTTCTATACTTCGCATGGAGGCTTTTATACCCGCAGTATCGGCATCAAAAAGAAGAACCGCATTTTTTGTATAACGCGAAAGAAGTGTCGATTGCTCTTCTGTAAGTGCAGTGCCCGAAACCGCCACGACATTTTTTATTCCGCCCTGGTATAGAGAAATTAAATCCATATAACCTTCAACAAGAATTACGCGGTCTAATTTTCTAATCTCATCTTTAGCGTGAGAAAGTCCGTAAAGTATTCTTCCTTTTGTATAAATCATAGATTCCGGTGAGTTAAGATATTTTGCGGTTCCTTCTTTTTCGTGAAAAACCCTTCCGGCAAATGCGACTACCCTACCGTTCGGCGAAAAGATCGGGAAAATAATTCTTCCGGAAAACTTATCATATAATCTTCCGTCGTTATTACTTCCTATTAAACCGAGAGCGAGGGCTTTATTTAAGTCAATTTTGTGGTCCTTTAGAAAATCAACTAACACATCGCGGCCGGGGAATGCATAACCAAGACTGAATATCCGCATTGTCTGAGGCTTTATTTTTCTTTTATGGAAATAGTTCTGAGCAATTTCCCCATCTTTTTTTATTAAGAGATTATCGGAAAAATATTTGGCAACGACAGTGTTAATGTCGTAAAGAATTTCCTGTTCGCTTTGTTTTTCACTTGAAGATTCGTCATCCAATTCAAGTGAAACCCCCACGCGTTTTGCAACGTCTTGAACAGCTTCTACAAAAGAGATTTTTTCGTAATCCATTAAGAATTTATAAACATTTCCTCCTGCATGGCATCCGAAACAATAAAATATTTGTTTATCAGGACTTACCGAAAAGGAAGGGGTTTTTTCAGTATGGAAAGGACAAAGCCCCTGGTAATTTTTCCCTCGTTTCCTAATCTGGACAAACTCAGAAATAATATCTACGATATTAGCGGCAGCTCTAATCTCTTCTATTTTATTTTCGGATATTCGCATGTGAAGTTTTATTTGGAAGAATTACTAAATTTTCAAAACTGAATTTATATAATTGCTTCCATTTATAAAAAT
>JAJYCM010000172.1 GCA_021778375.1 Bacteroidota bacterium | reverse complement strand
AAAAAGTATTCTATTATCTGACGGTTATGAATGAGAATTATCCGATGCCTCCGATGCCTGAAGGAGCTAAGGAAGGTATTGTTAAAGGAATGTATAAACTAAAACCATCACAAAAGAAAAACTTAAAATTAAAAGCTCAGCTTTTCGGCAGCGGTACAATCCTAAATGAAGTTTTAAAAGCTCAGACTATCCTTGAAGAAGATTATAAAATTTCCACCGACGTTTGGAGCATTACTAGCTATAAAGAATTAAGAAGAGACGCAATGGATGCAGAACGTTGGAATATGCTTCATCCGGGCGAGGAGATGAAAATTCCTTATGTTACAAAAATGTTGAAGGATGAAGAAGGTGTTTTTGTCGCCGCATCGGATTATGTAAAAACACTCCCCGACTCGATTGCCAAATGGTTCCCAAGACATCTATATGCTTTAGGTACTGATGGTTTCGGTAGAAGCGAAGGAAGATCAAGCTTGCGGGATTTCTTTGAAGTCGATGCAAAACATATAGTGGTTGCAACTTTATATGCACTTTCAAAAGAAGATAAAATTAAAGCTGCAGTTGTAGATAAAGCGATAAAGGATTTAGGCGTTGATTCTTCAAAACCAAATCCTCTTACCGTTTAATCAATTTATTCAAAAGAAGAAAATCTTTAAGGTAAAAAATGGCAACAGAATTTAAATTACCAGAACTTGGCGAAAATATTGAAGCGGCAGATGTACTCAATATTCTTGTCAAAGTCGGCGATAAAGTGGAAAAAGATCAAGGTATAATTGAAATTGAAACCGACAAAGCAACAATTGAAGTTCCTTCAACAGTTTCCGGAACTATAAAAGAAATTCTTATTAAACCGGGGGAAAAAGTAAAAATCGGACAAACAATAGTTACCTTTGATGAAGGTAATGCTAAAGCTATTATATCAAAACCGGCTGAGAAAAAGGAAACCGTAACAGTTCAAAAAGAAGAAATAAAACAACCTGCAGAAAAAAAATCTGCACCCGAAGCACGACCGGTAAAATCCGCAAGTGAAGTTGTTGAAATGAAACTTCCCGAACTTGGCGAAAATATTGAAGCGGCAGATGTGCTGAATGTATTGGTCAAAACCGGAGACATAATTGAAAAAGATCAAGGCATAATTGAAATAGAAACAGATAAAGCAACAATTGAAGTACCTTCAACTTTATCAGGAAAAGTTGTAGATATCCTGCTTAAGCCGGGAGAAAAAGCAAAAGTGGGACAGGTGATTCTAAAAGTAGAAACAAGTGATATAACTGTAGAAGAAAAGATAGAAGCTAAAAAACCTGAGTTAGTACAAGCAGCAGAAGAAGAAAAGGTTGAATTAAAAAATGCTGCTAATATAGATTCTTCAAAAGGAGAGAGAAATAAATTTGCTCCCGGTGAAGTTGATCAGCAGCCTTCTATTGCTAAAGAAGCTGCCCCTGCTGCACCTTCGGTTAGAAGGATTGCCCGCGAAATCGGTGTTGATATAAATAAAGTTCCCGGCTCAGGTCCATTCGGTAGAATCTCGATGGATGATGTAAAAGCATACTCGAAGAAATTAAATGAAAATAGAGATAGTCAACCATCGTTTGGAATTAAACAGGAAGCGCTTCCGGACTTTTCAAAATTCGGAAACGTAGATATAAAACCGATGAGCAATATCCGCTCTAAAACAGGCGTTCATTTAAGTTATGCATGGCAAACTATTCCGCATGTAACCCAACATGATAAGGCTGATATTACAGAGCTTGAGAAGTTTAGAAAAACATATAATCCCAAAGTTGAAAAAGCCGGAGGAAAATTAACTGTTACCGCAATTCTCATTAAAGTTATTTCTGCTGCGTTAAAAGTATTCCCGCAATTTAACAGCAGTGTAGACCTTGAAAAGAAACAAGTTATTTACAAAAAATATTTTAACATCGGCATTGCTGTAGATACTGAACATGGATTAATTGTCCCGGTTATTAAAAACGTAGATCACAAAAACCTTACAGAGCTTGCAGTGGAAATGAACTCAATTGCGGAGAAAGCAAGAATCAGAAAAATATCGTTAGATGAACTTCAAGGTGGTTGTTTTACAATTACTAATCTTGGCGGAATCGGCGGAACTTCATTTACCCCGATAGTAAACTCTCCTGAAGTTGCAATACTCGGTGTTTCAAGAGGTTCTTTTGAGCCGGTTTACAAAGAAGCAACTCCTGCCTCGCCTGCAGGCGGTTTCGAGCCACGATTAATGCTTCCGCTTTCGCTTTCTTACGATCACCGTATCATTGACGGCGCCGATGCCGCAAGATTTTTAAGATGGGTTTGCGAAGCGCTTGAACAACCAATAAAAATTTTAATTGAAGGATAAACAAGTTTAAATGCATTTTTAAGTCTAATTGAATGATTGTGAAATTTCGGAGAATAGATTTTAATGAGTAATAAAATAATTGTAATTGGTGCTGGTCCCGGCGGCTATGCGGCTGCTTTTTTTGCTGCTGATCTCGGCATGGAAGTAACATTAATTGATAAAGAAAAAAACCCCGGCGGTGTTTGCTTGTACCGCGGCTGTATTCCTTCAAAGGCGCTTTTGCATGTTGCAAAACTTATCTCCGAAGCGGAAGAAGCAAAGAATTGGGGAATAGAATTTTCTAAACCAAAAATTGATTTGAATAAGCTAAGAGATTGGAAAAATAGTGTTGTGGCAAAGCTTACCGGAGGTTTGGGAATTCTTTCCAAACAGAGGAAAATTAATTACTTCACCGGAAGTGCAAGATTTATAAATTCCACAACTTTGAAAGTAGAAAAGTCTGACGGAAGTAGTGAAGAATTAAAATTTGAAAAAATTATAATTGCCACAGGTTCGGTTATAGCTACTATTCCCGCATTAAACATTAACAGCAAAAGGGTTTTGAATTCAACAACAGCGCTTGATCTGCCGGAGATCCCAAAAAGTTTATTGGTAATCGGCGGCGGCTATATCGGATTAGAATTAGGTTCGGTTTATGATTCCTTAGGCGCTAAAGTTTCTGTGGTCGAAATGACAACGGGAATTTTACCTGGCGCCGATAGAGATTTGGTTTCGTTCCTTTCAAAAAGAATTGAAAGAAAGTTTGAGAAGGTAATGCTTAACTCAAAAGTTCTTGAGTTAAAAGAAGTAAATAACGCCGTCAGTGTTAAAATTCAATCTGCCGACGGGAATATTTCCGAACACCTTTATGATTATGTTCTAATGTCTATCGGAAGAAAGCCGGAAACAAAAGGATTAGGATTAGAAAACACAAAGGTAACCGTTAACCAGCGTGGTTGGATAATTGTGAATGAACAATTGCAAACAACCGATCCAAACATCTATGCAATCGGGGATATTGTCGGTGAGCCAATGCTTGCTCACAAAGCCTCTCACGAAGGGCGCGTTGCTGTTGAAGCAATTGCCGGCCATAAAGTTGCCTTTGAGCCGAAAGCTATTCCCGCAGTAGTTTTTACAGATCCGGAGATTGCATGGGCGGGATTAACGGAAAATCAAGCTAAAGAAAAAAATATTAAATATGAGGTGGCTAAGTTTCCTTGGGCTGCTTCAGGAAGAGCTACTACGCTTGATAGAAGCGACGGTGTGACAAAATTGCTTATTGATCCGTCAGACCAAAGAATTCTTGGCGTAGGTATTTGTGGTCCCGGCGCCGGTGAGCTTATTGCCGAAGGTGTATTAGCAATTGAGATGGGTGCGAATGCTACAGACCTAAAATTAACTATCCACCCTCATCCGACATTATCGGAAACAGTCATGGAAGCTGCAGAAGTATTCTTCGGACAAAGCACTCACATGTATAAGCCGAAGAAATAATTTTTAGACTCTAAATCTTTTCTATTTCTTCAAAGATATTTTCCATTTGGGTCAATGGAATTTTGCAATTGAAATTTTGGCAAATGTATACAGTGGGCTTGTCATTTACAGGTGTTTGATACTTGATAAATGATGAAATCTCTTCTAAATCATTATCGTCACCTGTATTGAGGATAAGAATTTTGTTGGGAAGAAATTTCTTCCTTATCCCGTTAAGAATATCTATTATACCCGAAGAATCCCTTTCCCCGGCGACCACAATTTCATATGAAGGACCGAATGCAAAATCCAATCCTGCTAATACCTGCGTAAATGATGCCGGGGATTCATTAATCGATTTTGAAAAACAGCTAATTATCTTTGAAGCTAATTCATCATACCGATTATTGCCGGTAAATCTTCCAAGCTTCAATAAGTTTAAAACTGAAATAGAATTACCGGATGGAACTGCTCCGTCATAAATTTCCTTTTGCCGGAGTAATAATTTTTCACTTCCAATACCGGTGAAAAAAAAGGCATCCTCTTCTTCATCCCAAAAATTATGGATTAAATATTCTGTAAACTCAATTGCCTTTTCCAGATAAAATGTTTTGAACGTCGCATCATATAGATCAATTAAAGCGGAAATGAAAAACGAATAATCATCAAGCGTAGCTGTCACTGCCGCTTCATTATCCCGGTATCGATGGAGTAGGATTCCATTTTTATTAGTCATGTTACCCAGAATAAACAAGGCTGCCTTTTCTGCTGCCGCAATGTAATGAAAATTTTCAAATACTTCAGACGCTCTTGCAAGGGCTGAAATCATTAAGCTATTCCAGTCTGTTAAAATTTTATCATCTTTGTAAGGATGTATTCTTCTCTCACGAATTTCAAATAGTTTCTTTCTTAAAAAGTCTGTTCTCTCAACCATTCCTGGTGGAAGTGCATCAGGAGAAATCTTAAGATGAAGTATATGTTCTTCGATTTTCTGATCATTAGATTGATTTCCGAGTATTCCGCTCTTTTCAATGTTAAAAATTTCAATCAATAATTTTGCATCATCTTTGTTAAGAACTTTTTGAATTTCATCCTTACTCCATAGATAGAATTTCCCTTCTTCACCTTCACTGTCGGCATCTTCGGCGGAATAAAAACCTCCTTCTGAAGAAGTCATATCGCGTTTAACATAGGCCAATATTTCTTCAGCTGTCCTTTTATAAATTTCTTTCCCGGTTGCTTGATAAGCCTCTGTATAAGCTATGGAAAGGAGGGCTTGGTCGTATAACATTTTTTCAAAATGAGGTACGAGCCATTTTGAGTCTGTAGAGTATCGATGGAAACCGAACCCGATTTGATCGTAAATCCCTCCTTTGCGCATTTCAATCAAAGTTTTTTCAACCATTTCGAGAGCGTGAGGTTCGCTTTTTCTTTTCCAGTATCTTAAAAGAAAAGTTAAATTGTGCGGAGTAGGAAATTTTGGGGCGGAATAAAATCCACCGTTCTCTTTATCAAATCTTTTGTCGAAATTGTTATAGGCTTTATCAAAGATACTTTCACTTAATTTAATAGAATGATCTGAATGTTGAACTTTTTGTAATTCACCTGCAATATCTTCGGCTGATTTCAAAATATCATCCCGTTTGGATTTCCAGATTTCATTAATCTTTGGAATAAGTTCCAACATTCCGATTCTTCCGAAGCGGCTTTCTTTCGGAAAGTAAGTTCCCGCAAAAAAAGGCTTTTTATCCGGTGTCATAATTATAGTCATAGGCCAGCCGCCGCTGCCTGTAAGCATTTGGCAGACTGTCATATATATTCCGTCAATATCAGGTCTTTCTTCACGATCGACCTTGATTGAAACAAATACCTCATTCATCAAACCGGCTACTTCCAAATCTTCAAATGATTCTTTTTCCATTACATGACACCAATGACAAGTTGAATAACCAATAGAAAGAAATATTGGTTTATCTTCTAATTTGGCTTTGCTAAAAGCCTCTTCACACCATGGAAACCAATCAACCGGATTGTGGGCATGCTGTAATAAGTATGGGCTTTTTTCTTTTGCTAAACGGTTCAAATTAATCGTCTCTATATGAATTTTGTGATAAAGATAAGTATATAAGAGTAAATCGGATGTGAAATACGATAATATCGTTGAATATAATTTCTTTTTTCAATATGTTATTATATATAAAAAATGAATTGAAAAATGAACAATAAAAATCAACTAATTTTACCTGCATCAATAATTAGTCT
>JAJYCM010000171.1 GCA_021778375.1 Bacteroidota bacterium | reverse complement strand
GGAAGTCAACGCAAGTCGCAAATCTTTGAGCATCCATTGAAGCGGGAATTCCGTTTCAAAATTATTTTTCAGCAATTTATCTTTTTTCCCTAAAAGGAAAGGAGCTACGACCGGTCCTCCTAATATCAATTCCATTATTTGTTCTTTTGAAATTCCAAGCGATTCACCCAGGAGCATTCCTTCTGAAAAGGCAACCATCGCTTGTCCAAGTAAAAGATTTATTACCATTTTCATGGATGTGCCTTTTCCGTTCTCGCCTATGTGAAGTATCTTTTTTCCCATAGCTTCAAAAAGGGGACGGCAATATTCTACATCATTTTTTTCACCACCGATAAGAAATGTAAGTTCACCTTTTTCTGCAGGAAGAATCGTTCCGGAGACGGGTGCATCAAGAAAGCTGACTTCTTGTTTTTTTGCTTCTTCAGCCATTGCTTTAGAAAAAGACGGATTTACGGTAGAGCAATCAATCCATACGGAGTGTTTTTTAAGATGCTTTAAAAATCCATTTTCGCCGAGTGCGGCTTCTTTAACTATATCCGGTTCGGACAACATTGTAATAACTACTTCAGATTGAGATGCTAATTCGGAAATTGTATTAGAAAAAACTGCTCCATTTTCTATTAAAGGTTTTGCTTTTTCTTTAGTCCGGTTGTAAACAAATAGCTGGTTTTCTTTGTGAAGTAAATTGTTTGCCATACGGCTTCCCATCAGACCTAATCCTATAAATCCTATTTTCATTTGTGCTCCTTTGTATTTATAATATAAAATTTATTCAATAACAAATCTAATAAACAATTACAATTTTTAAACGGTATCGTTCAATTTTTAACCAGTGCCGGTCAATCATTTAATATTTAGACGGGTTATTGTGGCAGACATTTGGGAAAAGTTGAGTTTATGGCTTGTTTTGATAGATCAAATTGATAGCTGGCTTTTGGAATTTAATGGCACATATTTTTCTTTATTCTTTTCGCAAATTGAAATACAAAAGAGCTTCGGCTAAAGAAATTCAGCAAATAAAAGAGGTATATAAGTGATAGTATTATCGGACATGTTGGTCGTGATCTTATCAATCATAATTGTTATATCGTTTCTTGTTGGAGGTATTCTCCTTTCAAAGGAAAAAGAAAATATTAGGGAAATTAAAAAATTGTAAAAAATAATTCCTTGTTATTTATCCAGATCAATCAATTTATTCAAACGTCTTTTAAAACGTCCTTCGTTAATGAAATGTGCATTAAGAAAAGAAGTAACCAGTTCCTTGGCAAGCTCATCGCCTATAACCCTGGCACCGAAGCAAATAATATTCATATCATCATGCTCTACTCCTTGGTGGGCAGAGTAAGTATCGTGGCAGATGCTGGCTCTAATTCCTTTGGTTTTATTCGCTGAAATACAAGCCCCAACACCACTTCCGCATATTAGAATTCCTCTTTCAGCTTTTCCCGCAGCAATAAACTTTGCAAGTTTATCGGCAAAATCGGGATAGTCATCTTCTTTGTCAAATACAAGATTACCGAGGTCAGAGACGTCATGATTATTTTCATTAAGCCATTTCAGTAAAAATTTTTTTAGCTCAAAGCCACCGTGGTCTGCTGCGATTGCAATTTTCAACTTATATTCCTTTAGCTTATTTTTTTTGAATGGTGCAATTTAAGCAAAATGTTAAATAATTAATCCATATCCGTCCAAAATTAAATTCGATATATCTGTAAGGCATAATTTATTGAAAAGTTCCATTTGAGATTAAATATTTATAGAACGATGAAGTTATGTGATTTAAATAAGATGTTAAATAATTCAATAATAATTCTTCAAATCTTAAAAGTGAGGTTGATTCTTAGGTTGTTAAAAATTAGTTTTAAGAAGGTTATAATTTACAATGAGTAAAATTAATAGGAAACGGTAACAAAACATTATGGCAACAAATTTCAAAGGTACCGAGAAGGAAGCCAGGGCTCTTGATGTTTACATTAAACTTATAAGGGCATCGGAGTCGTTAAGTAGTCGAATAAATTCTATACTTGACAAGAAGGGTTTAACGATTAGCCAGTTCGGAGTACTGGATGTATTATATAATTTAGGACCGCTTTCTCAAAAGGATTTGGGTAAGAAGATTTTGCGGAGTGGCGGGAACATAACAATGGTTATTGATAATCTTGAAAAGCAAAGTTTTGTCGAAAGAGAACGAAGCCAAGAGGATAGGAGATTTTTTATAATTCATCTTACAAAAAAAGGGAAGAAATTTTTTGCAAAGATCTTCCCAATATTTTTAGATTCCGTCGTTAAAGAATTCTCAGTATTATCCAATAAAGAACAGATCGAATTTCAGAGAATGTGCAAGTTAATCGGCTTAAAAGAGAGCTAATAACTTCAAGAAATTTTAAGGCTTAATTTATTTATCTTTTATTTTTTCCAAAATAGCCTTAGCGCTTATTAAAAGGCTATCATCATTTTCATCTTTTTTTGGGGAAGAAATAACCTTATTAAACATATCCCTTGCATCTGCGTAGTCATCTTTTCGCATGTAGGCATAGCCAAGATCGAAATAGAACATTCTAAAATTGGGGTAAAGGTCAATAGCTTTTTTATAATCGGTAATAGCGACGTCAAGATCTGCCCAGCCTAATCCCAATAATGACCGGGCGGGTTTCCATTTCTTGCTTACCTCTGCGTTAGTCCTAGCTAAGATATAATAAGCAAGCGCTTGGACATAATTTCCGCCGTTACCTAAAGCAATAGCTTTATCGCAATCTGCTTTAACGGCATTAACAACACCACCTACAGAAAATATTCCCTTGAACAAAGCAATCTTTCCGTTGGCAATTGCCCGTCTGACATAAGTGATAGCTTCGGTAGGAGCAAGTTTAACCGATTGGTCGGCATAGTAATATGCCTTTTGAAAGACTGCTAACTGAGCATCTTTAGCAGTACTCGAATTTTCGGGCATATGCTCGGCAATGTATACATAGGCACGACTGATCCTCCAATAAACTTCCCAATTCTTGGGAGAGATTTTATCTGCTTCGAAAAATGTATCTAATGCTTTTTGATTATCATATTTTACATCGAGATAATCATCCCCCTTGTTTAAGAGATCCTGCACATTTTGTGCAACAAGGAATGGGGATAAAAAAACCGAAAGAGCTAAAAATGCAAGTACTACTAAAGAAAGCCTGGTTGTTTTCATAGAACCTCCTTTTGAATTAATCGAAAAGTGATTTATTTATTTCATCATCCTTATCCGGAGTTAAACTATGCTTAAACAAGTCTGTTGAAGCCAAGTTTATAAATTTAGTCCATCCGCTTTCGGAATTTACCTGTGATAAAATAGCGTTTTTATATGCGTTTACTTTAGCACTTAGCTCATCAGCTTGGTATAAAGTAATAGCTTCCAAAGTCTTGGGAACAACAGGAGAGGCATATTCCAGCCTTCCCTGATGGCTAAGGATAAGATGAAGCAAACATTCTTTAGTTTCTTCCGGAAAACCAGTAATTTTTTTTACTTCCTCGTTTACCATCATCGCAGATATTACAATATGTCCCAGCAATTTACCTTTGTCGGTATAATCAAAAGAACTGTTGAAGCTTAATTCCGCAGTCTTGCCAAAATCGTGCATCATAGCGCCGGTAATTAATAAATCACGATTAATTTCCGGATGGATATCACACATCAAATCACAAATTCTAATTATCTCCAAGGTATGCTCAATCAATCCATTAAGATACGAATGATGCCATGATTTTCCCGCAGGCGCAGTAGAGAATTTTTTAAGATTTTCGTCATCAAAGATTTGTTTTAGTAATTGTTTAAGGTAAGGTTCCTTAATTTTTTCAATCCGTTTTTTGAATTCGGAAATCATTACATTAAGATTTCTTTTCGAACTCGGCAGGAAATCAATTGGAGATACCTCTTCAGAGGATGTTAATTTACGGATCGAGTTAAGTCTAATTTGTCGTGCACCCTGATAGTCTTCTATTACCCCAATTACTTTGGCAATATCTCCCGTAAAGATAGATGAAGAGACTTCATCAAAATTATCCCATATATTTGCGTTAAGAGAGGCAGATTTATCGCCTAGTTCCAGGAATAGATAAGATTTGTTTGATTTAGTTAAACGAGATTCAATCTTTTTAACAAGAAGAAAGTGATCTACACGATCATTTTTATTTAAGGTGGATAAGTCAGATTGATTTAGCATTCACTACTTTCAATGAATTTTACATTGCCAAGTTATAATATAAATTATTCAATATCACCACTTTTTTTAACAGTCACTCGTTTTGATTTTTAACAATTTCAATTGAACTATCTTTTGGAAGAAGCGCCACAATAGATCTATTTAGAAGGTCAATCGACACTGCAATAGATTTTTCATTTCCTTTGTCTAAAATAGTTCCGATTACTCCTTCGAAGGGACCATCTTTAATCAGCACTTTTTCACCGGGTATTAAACCTTCGTTTACAAAAAAATCCGATTGCCCATTTAAGAATAATCTTAAGTTATTTATTTGCCACTCAGGAATTTTAGCAGGTCTACCAAAGTCAAAAATGCAGCGTACGACGGACTCTTGTTCCAACGAAATCATCCTTTCACGTTCATCGGCAAAAATAAAGATATAACCGCGAAGTAATGGTTCGGTAATTTTCTTTTTTCTATCACTCCATTGTCGCACCCTTGTAATAGACGGAAGATAATACTCAACGCCCACCGAGTGAATTTCTTCGGCTGCCTTAAATTCACTTCTTGACTTCGTATATAGAGCAAACCAGGATTTATCATTTGAAGTAATTATGCTCATAAATTTCTCCGATTTTTTTGATGATCAGCAATGCTATTTAATAGGCACTCTGCCAATAGAGTAATAAATAAAATTAGTAGCTTTCATTTTATCAAGGTCATAAAGATTCCTGCCGTCAAAAATAACAGGCGCTTTAAGAATAGACTTTATTTTGGAGAAATCAGGATTACGAAATTCATTCCATTCGGTAACAATGATCAAGGCATCGGCACCTTCAAGAACTTTGTATGAATTTTCTGCGTAGTTAATTTTATTTCCTAAAACCGTTTTTGTAGTTTCAACCGCTTCAGGATCAAAAGCAGAAATTGTGGCTCCGGCATCCAACAAGTAATTAATCAAAGATATTGACGGAGCTTCGCGCACATCGTCGGTATTAGGCTTGAAGGCAAGTCCCCATAGTGCAAAATGTTTATTTGAAATATTTCCGCCGTAATGATTAGAAATTTTTTTGAAGAACAATTCGATTTGATTTTTATTTACGGAAACGACAGATTTTAAGATTTTAAAATCATAACCGTTTTCATTTGCAGTATTAACCAATGCAATAACATCTTTAGGGAAGCATGAGCCTCCGTATCCAACACCTGGAAATAAAAATCTTTTTCCTATTCTTGAATCCGAGCCAATGCCTATTCTGACCTTGTCAACTTCGGCTCCTGTAAGCTCGCATAAATTGGCTATTTCATTCATGAAAGAGATTTTGGCTGCAAGAAAGGAATTAGCAGCATACTTCGTCATTTCGGCAGAGCGTTCATCCATAAAATAAACCGGGTTACCCGAACGAACGAAAGGTTCGTAAAGTTGAGTTAGAATTTCTTTAGTCGCTTGATTGCTTGTACCGATTATAACCCTTTCCGGTTTAAGGAAATCTTCAACGGCCATTCCTTCGCGTAAGAATTCCGGGTTTGAGGCAACGTCGAAATTGAAATCCGGAGCATAAGATTTTATTTTTTCTTTAACCCTGTCAGCGGTTCCAACGGGGACAGTGCTTTTATCGATAATAATTTTAAATCCAATATTCGGTTCACTCTTAAAGAATTTGCCAAGGTCATCAGAAACTCCTAGTACAAATTTAAGGTCTGCGCTTCCGTCTGCGTCTTGCGGAGTCGGCAATGAGAGGAAAATAATCTGGGAATCTCTAACTGCCTCATGCAGATTTGTTGTAAAGGTTAATCTACCGTCCTTAATATTTCTTTCAAAAAGAATTTCAAGTCCGGGTTCGTAAATCGGCACACTGCCTCTTTTCATTTTTTCAACTTTAGCAGAATCA
>JAJYCM010000170.1 GCA_021778375.1 Bacteroidota bacterium | reverse complement strand
TATCCAAAGAGATCGTTTTATATGACATTTGATGTAACCAAAGAATTGTTAGAGGGGAAAAATGCAGTTGGAGTAATACTTGGTAACGGACGTTTTTTTGCAATGCGCCATACAGTGCCGACTGGAATGGAGACATATGGTTTTCCAAAGATGATTTTCCGGTTGAATATTGAGTATACGGATAACACAACACAAAGCATAGTAAGCGATACAAGCTGGAGCATTACTACAGATGGACCAATTAGAGCAAACAATGAGTATGATGGTGAATACTATGATGCCAGGAAAGAGATGCCCGGCTGGGATAAAGCAGGCTTTGTTTCAGTATAAACAGTAATACCATCAGTCTTTCAGGTTTTGCCAGTCTTCCAAATTCGATGTAATATTTCTCAAATCCTTTTTCTATTTCCTCCCATGGCATCTTCTCGGTCAACGGATAAAAGGGTGCTTTCGGATTCAATATCTCTTGCAGACCTCGGTACAAAAAAAATTTTCTGATTTCTATCTGGTAAAATGCCTTTCATTTGAAGTTGTCCCCTTTTTTTGTTTATTCAACTTTTTTGACTTCTAAAGGAGCGACTAATTATTCTTCGGATTAAATTATAATATCGACATAGCTAATTCTTCTCTTTATTTCCCACCTAATTTAACTTATCAAATTACTTTTTCAGCCCATTATATTTCTAACCCTTCCATATATCTTTACACCCTTAGTTTACATAATATTTTTCAAATATGAGTTTATTCACAAAAGCTGTGATACTCTAAATGAGCAAAACAAACTGGTTAAATCAGCCTTAAAATAATAAAAACATCAGCAATTAGTTTTCCATAAAACCTTTTGGATATGTTTTAACATTATAACTATATTTTAGCTGCTCCTCTATTCTGCATGACCAAATTGATTGGTATTGCAATCGCCTAAAAATGTTCAGAGGATTTGTTAAAAGTTTTTTCCCGTTTGCCTAAGTCTTTTATCAAAAGTACTAAGCAGTGACATTGATTTACCTTTGCAGATAATATTAAGTTTTGAACTTGCAAGATATTTGTCAAAAAGCATATGACCGTTGTTTCAAAGGTAAATGATTTTATTATTTCAATATAAATGAATTAAATTTAGCATCAATTCTAAGGTGGAAATTTACGAACACAATTGAAGGAAATATAAATGAAGATTTTAAAAATTATTGTAATTATCTTTACAAAGTATTTTAAAAGATTAAAACTATAATTGATAACAATTTTAGCAAGTTCATGAAATATTTACATCTATGGATTTCCAAAATCGGGTTAAAAAGATTAGATAATGAAGATGCCGTCGGTGTTTTTGAGATTGATGGCGGAATTCTCGCAATTCTATGTGACGGGCTTGGGGGTAATAAAGCTGGCGAAGTTGCATCTCAATTGACTATCGATACAGTGCGAAATGTTTTTTCGGATATGAATGATGCCGACATTCTTGCAAAAATCAAATCTGCAATCATGGAATCAAATAAAATTATTATCAATAACTCTAAGTTTGATTCTGATCTAAAAGGAATGGCTACTACAGCCGAAGTTCTCTTCCTGAAAGATGATAATGCTTATTGGGGGCATATAGGCGACTCAAGAATCTATCAGTTGAAAAATAAAAACCTCAAACAACTTACTAAAGATCACTCCCTCGTTCAAAAACTTGTTGACGAAGGCTATCTTACAATGAAGGAGGCAGAAAACCATCCCAACAAAAATATTATAATGCGTGCTCTCGGTGATAGTGAAGTTGTTGAAGTTGATTTAAGCAAACAAAAAATTAATTCGGGAGATAATATCAAATTCTTTATCTGTTCCGACGGTGTTACCGCTGTTCTTAGTGATGATGAGCTCCAAAATATTTTACTTGGAAATAATTTGGATGTAATTTCTAACACTCTAACATCTTTAATTGAAGAACGTGGCGCCCCGGATAATTTTTCTTACATTATAATT
The DNA here is from genome assembly GCA_021778375.1 of Bacteroidota bacterium. GTDB lineage: Bacteria > Bacteroidota > Ignavibacteria > Ignavibacteriales > Ignavibacteriaceae > FEN-1297. Next base: position 4,157 of record JAJYCM010000170.1, on the reverse strand, counting down.
TCAGAGGCTTCTTAAATGATAGGCAGGGTAATAGAACATTATAAAATTGTTTCTATACTTGGCGAAGGAGGAATGGGTGTCGTCTACAAAGCTTTTGATCTTAAATTGGAAAGATATGTTGCGTTAAAAATTTTAAGCAGGGAAGCCACAAATAACCCGCAGTTCATTGCAAGATTTAAAAGGGAAGCAAAAAATCAAGCTAAGCTTACTCATCCTAATATCGTACCGGTTTATGGATTTACCGATGAAAATAATATGCTTGGAATTGTGATGGAATATGTAGAGGGGGAAACTTTGGAACACTTGATCCAAAGGAAAGGGAAGCTGGAAATTAAAGATGCACTGCAAATTCTAAAACAAATTCTAACCGGCTCAGGCTATGCCCATTCAAAAGGATTTGTACATAGGGATATAAAACCTTCTAATATTATTATCAACCAAGAAGGTGATGTGAAAATAATGGATTTCGGAATTTCGAAATCAATTCATGAGTCGAAAGGAATTACTAAAACCGGTACTAAAATTGGCACTATACTATATATGAGTCCCGAACAAATTAAAGCGCTTGAACCCACTAACCAGAGCGATATCTATTCAATCGGAATTACTTTTTACGAAATGCTTACCGGGGCAACTCCTTTTGATTCAGGGACTGAATTTGATATTATGGAGGCTCATCTTAAAAAAAATCCGTCTAAACTTTCCGGACAAATCGCAAACATTCCTACTGAAGTTGACTTAATAATTAATAAGGCGCTTAATAAATCGATTATCAAACGTTATCAGTCATGTGAAGAATTTTTAGAAGATGTAAATCAATTATTACTAAAACTTTTTACTTCGGAATCTAAGAAGAAAACTGTAGCTGAAAAGAAAGTACTTAGTAAGGGGAATTTTTTCCCCAAAATCAAATTCTATATATATGCGTTTGTATTTTTTTGCATACTGGGCGGATTATTTTACTTTGTCTATATTACAGTTTCACAGTTTTGGAATGGTTCAGAAAGTAAGGCAAGTAATATTTATACTCTGAATAACTATGAGGCTAACCAGCTCTTAAAATCTTCATGGAAAGTTTTACCAAGTCCAGTTTCTAATACCCTGAACTCCATCTATTTTATGAATGATTCTAACGGTTTTGCCTGTGGTAATCAAGGTGCTGTAATCTTTACTGTGGACGGAGGCAAAACTTGGCAGACGCTAAACGACTCTTCGGGTATCGATTTGTATGATATCAATTTTTTAGGAGCTTCAAAAGGTTTTATTGTTGGCTCTCAAGGAACACTATTAAGTACTATGGATACAGGGAAAACATGGCAAAAAATTAATTTAAATACAAGCGAAGCACTATTTAAAATTTATTTTCTTAACGATAATAAAACCGGATTTATTGTAGGTGCGAAAGGTACAATTCTTAGAACGAATGACGGAGGTTTATCCTGGAATATGTTAAATTCGCCTACACAAGAACTATTATATAGCATAAGTTTTGTGAATAATAATACCGGATTTATAGTAGGTTGGAGTGGGGAAGTATTAAAGACAACTGACTCAGGAAATAATTGGATTGAAACAAAAGAATTTTCAGGTCAATATCTAAAAGACATAAAATTCTTTGACAGTAAAACTGGAATTATAGTCGGCGGGGGAGGAATAATCGCTAGGACGGATGATGCCGGAGATAATTGGAAAATCATTACTTCAAATACTTCATCAGGGCTTTACGCCGTTAGTTTTTTGGATAAAAAGGATGGGATGATATTAGGTGGAAAAGGAGAGCTTCTAACCTCGTCGGATGGAGGGGAAAAATGGAAAGTTATCCCGAGCGGTAGTTTTGTTTCTTTGTTGGCAATATCGGAAACACCTTCAAAAAAAATATTTATTGCCGGCGATAACGGGACAATATTAACTAATTCAAAGTGAACGGTTTTGGAATCTTTCAGGAATATAATCTAAAAATAGTGAGAAAAATAATTGGACAAATTTGTAATTGAAGGCGGCAAAAAGTTATCAGGGAAAATTGAAATAAGCGGCGCGAAGAATGCCTCCCTTGCTTTAATGCCCGCATGTTTATTAGCTTCAGGGAAATCTATTCTTTATAATACTCCGGAACTAAACGATGTTTTCACAATGATGAAATTGCTGAATCATCTCGGAGTTGAAAGTACATTCCAAAATCATTTAATGGAGCTTGATACAAAAAATATTATCAGCCAGGATGCTCCTTATGAACATGTAAAAAAAATGAGAGCCTCCGTTTATGTGCTGGGACCATTGCTCACTAAATACGGTATGGCAAAAGTCTCCTTGCCGGGCGGATGTGCCTGGGGCCCTCGCCCGATAAATTTGCATTTGGAAGGGCTTAAAAAATTAGGCGCTGAAATCGACTTGGTGGAAGGATATATTATCGCAAAATCAAAAAGATTAACCGGAGCTAAAATTAATTTTGATGTCTCATCTGTCGGCGCTACCGGAAATATCTTAATGGCTGCTTCGTTAGCGAAGGGAACTACCGTATTAAATAATGCTGCGATGGAACCGGAAATAACTAACCTTGCTGAGTTCCTCCTGAAAATGGGAGCTAAAATAAACGGCGTCGGAACTTCTACTCTGGAAATTGAAGGTGTTGAGGAACTGTATCATACTGAAATGGAAACTATCCCCGACAGAATTGAAGCGGGTACATTGCTGATTGCAGGCGCAATTACTAATGGCGCGATCACTCTTACTAATTTTCCTTCAAAATTAATTAATTCTGTCCTTGCAAAATTGGAAGACAGCGGTTGTAAAATCAATATCGAAAACAATTCTCTTTCCTTGGATGCCACATCTAATCAAATTAATTCCGTCGATATAACCACGGCAATTTATCCCGGTTTTCCGACTGATATGCAAGCTCAATGGACGGCTTATATGGCAATTGCCAATGGAACTTCAACAGTAACCGATACAATTTATCTCGATAGGTTTAAGCACGTTCCCGAATTATTAAGGCTTGGTGCAAATATTAACGTGAACGATAATCGCGCTGTTATCAAAGGTGTTGAAAAATTAAAAGCCGCTAAAGTAATGTCTACTGACCTTAGAGCAAGTGCAAGTTTGGTGCTAGCTGGTCTTGCCGCAGAAGGCACTACAGAAGTTTTGAGAGTTTATCACTTAGACAGAGGTTACCAAAAAATTGAAGAAAAGCTAAGCTCCCTTGGCGCAAAAATTCAGCGTGTAAAAGGAAGTGAATATTAATTGTGGTGTATGTTAAAAAAATATTTACAGGATACAATTTTCTGTCGATTTATCTGTCCCTAATTTTTCTGATAAATCTTCTTCTTCAGTATTTACCCTTGACTAATGTTTTTGGTTATGAATTTTCCGCTGTTAACTCAATTCTTTTAAGCTTCCTTTCTGCGGTTTATTTTATTTCGGTTTACAAGCAATCAGGTGGAATTGAGAATAGAAAATCATTAAGTAAAAATTTGACGATTGGATTTTTGTCCTTCATATTTTTACCGCTTATAATTTCAATAACTCACTCAATCTTTTCCATAAGCTGTTCTTTTTGGGATGGCCTTTTGTTTTACACCGTTATCACAATTCCATCCATTATTATCGGCTCCTCTTTGGGTTTAATTTCCATAAACCTAAACAAAAAATTGTCAATTCTCATTTTTATTTTTTTATATATCGCTATCTTATCTATTCCTTTGTTTGAATTCTACTTCAATCCGCAAATTTATTTTTACAACCCTATATTCGGTTTTTTCCCCGGTACAATTTACGATGAAGGATTAAGCGTCGGTTACCTGTTAATGATATACCGTTTGTTAAATTCAATTTATTTTGGAACTGTATTTCTCGTTTTATTTAACAATCGTCTTTTTTTAAGCAAGCTTAGACGGACACTATTCTTAATAGGCTCTCTTATAATTGCAGCAATTTTTCTCTACTTGTCGCCTCAACTAAAATTTTCTACTAATTTTAACAAACTAAATAGTGTGTTGAAAAACGAAGTCGACACCGAACATTTTGTTATTCACTTTCCAGCTCAAATAGATCATAAACTTCTTAAAGCGGTTTGCTTAAGCCATGAATTTTATTATTCTGAATTATCTAAATTCTTTGGTTATGAAATGCCAGAAAAAATTAATTCTTATATCTTTTTG
>JAJYCM010000169.1 GCA_021778375.1 Bacteroidota bacterium | reverse complement strand
ACACCCATGCTGCATCAGTATCACCTTCAAATGTGGTAAGCGTATGAAGATTTCGATTTTTGCACCAAAATTAGTTGATGAAATTTCTATAGAGTCAATTCTTAATAATGACTTTTTGAGAAAACCCCGTCTCTCCCCTTTTTCTGATAACAGCATATACTTTTTTTCAGAATTATCAAAACGAATTTTAGAATCAGATAATATTAAATCATTCGCTGAATTAGTTGCGCTAGCATATTGGCTACGAAAGGCAAACCTTTATTCAATTATAAGTGATTTTAAGAGAGGAATCTTTAGCGAAGATATATTGACTCCACGCGGGTTAGCCTTCCACGTAGCCCCTTCCAACGTAGACAGTATTTTTATTTATTCTTGGGCACTATCTCTTTTAGCCGGGAATTCAAATATTGTTCGTGTAACTCAAAACTTGAATCCTCAACTTGAGCTTCTTTTAAAGATAATTCGGGAGTTAATGATAGATAGTAAGTGGCACGAAATCTCAGAAAGAAATCTTATTATCACTTACCCACACGATAATGAGATAAATAAGTATATTTCAGCTGAAGCCGATTTACGAATAATATGGGGAGGTGATGATACAATTAATAGCATTAAGTCTCTGCCTTCAAAACCTACGACAAAGGATATTTCATTTGCTGACAAATTTTCATATACAGTTATTAATTGTTCTGAATATGTGAAACTTAATGATTCCGAAAAACTAAAGTTAGCAAATAACTTTTTCAATGATTCGTATTGGTTCAATCAAATGGCATGTTCTTCTCCGCGATTTGTTTTTTTTGCTGGGGATCAAAATAAATGTGAAGGTGCCAGCAAAGACTTCTGGGAATATCTTCGAAATGAATTAGATCGAAAAAATCTAACTGATTCTATCGACGTAGCTATGGAAAAGCTTGTTTATTTATATGAGACTTTCAGTTTAGCAGAAAATGCATTTTCATCTGTTAAGATAAATAAAAATAATCCTACTGTTGCCAGAATCGGTATAAATGAAATTCGCCGATTTAACGAAACATGCGGCGGAGGGTTCTTCTTTGAATGCTTTATTGAAAACATATTTGATCTCAAAAAAATAGTTACTCACAAGGATCAAACTTTATCATATTTTGGATTTAATAAGAAATTAATAAATGAATTTATTAGCGAAGTAAACGGAGTCGGCATTGATAGAGCTGTACCAATTGGACAGGCACTTAATTTTAGTCCTACCTGGGACGGGTATTATTTGCTAAATGAATTAACCAAAAGGGTAAGTATAATTTATTAATTTTAACCTAGGTTTAGAATGCTTGAAAAAATTAAATTATCTTGTGAAAAATTTCCCGATAGAAATGCTTTCTTTATAGGTGGAGTTTATTATACTTATTATCAGTTTGCAATGCATGTATCAAAGATTAGATATGAATTGGAAAATAGTTGTCATGGTGAAAAATTAATTGCTATAATAACAAATGAATCGCCGGATATAGAACCATATGCATCAATATATGCTTGCTGGTTCGCCGGATGTGGTTTTGTTCCGATTAATCCTGATGACCCAATAAATAAAAACCTAGCTATTCTTGAGCAAACTGAAATAAAAACTATCTTGTCAGGGACATACGATGAGAAAGCAAACAAAATTTCAACAGTATCAGGAGCAAGAATTATTACAACTCATAATTTGGCGGAAACCAAAATTAATTTGGATATTCACGAAATAAATTATGAAGAAATTGCCTACATTCTATATACATCCGGGAGTACCGGTATTCCGAAAGGGGTTCCGATTACCTGGAATAATTTAGTTTCCTTTAGTGAAGCATTTTTTAATTTAGGATATAATTTAGATGAGAATGATAGGTTTCTTCAAATGTTTGATTTAACATTTGATTTCTCAGTTATATGTTACACTATACCTCTTTGCTTAGGAGCATGTGTATATACTATTGAACCAGAGGGGGTAAAATACGCAAATGTTTATATGGCGCTTGAGGGGAATGAAATAACATTTGCATGTATGGTTCCAGTAATTCTTCCATATCTTAGACCATATTTTGAAGACATATATTTAAAGAAATTAAAATATTCACTTTTTTGCGGAGAGATACTTTATGCTGATATTGCAAAAGAATGGAATAAATGCATCCCGAACGGTGTAATTATTAATGCTTACGGTCCAACTGAAGCTACTATTTTTTGTTTAATTTATAATTGTGAAGACGATAAAAATAGCATAAAGAGATATAATGGCGGAGTATCAATTGGTAAACCGATGAAAGATATGAATGCAATAGTAGTTGATGAAGAACTAAAACTAGTTCCCAAAGGAACTATAGGCGAACTATGCTTGTCAGGAAAACAAGTAACAAATGGATATTGGAAGAACCCAGAGAAAAATAAAGAAGCTTTTTTTCATTATACTATAAGCGGTGTTGATAAAGTGTTTTACAGAACAGGCGATTTAGCTTTTTGGGACGATGATGACTTTTTTATGTTTGCAGGGCGAATTGATACTCAGATTAAAGTGCAAGGCTATAGAATTGAACTTGGAGAAATTGAACATTTTACTCGTGAGTTTACTAATAACACAAACGTAGTTGCAGTTTCTTATAAAAACAGAATAGGAATTGTACAGATTCACCTCTTTGTAGAAAACTACTCAGGCAAAACGACAGATATAGAGCAATATTTAAAAAAGAGAGTGCCTTATTATATGATCCCATCAAATATAACGATACTTTCGTCTTTTCCATTAAATGCTAATGGTAAGGTAGACAGAAAAAAATTAACCGAGATAGCCCAGCTTAATAAAATAACGGACTAAATTAATTAGAAATTAAAATAGATTACCGGCTGCAACTGTGCTGATTCAACCTGCACAACTACCAATATCATTAAAGCTAACAAAAGCGCCTGGACATAAACTGGAGATGCAGTAATCATATTCTTAATTTTGTTATCAACAGATTTGGGAATAAAGTGCAGAATATAACCTAACATTATCAAAACAAAAACTTGAGTGTAGCCAGCAACCCACTGGAAAAAGACAACTCCATGAAAGTATCTAAAAATCTGATGAAATACTTCCCATGCAGTATGAAGAGAATCAGAGCGAAATATTATTGCCGTAATTAGGAGTAAATGGAAGGTAATGAAAATCTGGAAGGCCTTTAGGAATTTGGTTCCTGTTAAATGTACTTTATCATAAAATGCTTTTCTAAATTTTTGTGTAAGAAGTGAGACTGCAAGATAAGTACTATGGAATAATCCGAAAACCAGGTATGTCCAATTAGCACCATGCCAAAAACCAACAAGGAGAAAGGTAATGAATATAGCCAGAGCACTTCCAAAAGTTCTCATCCTCCTAAAGCTCATTTGCAAAGGTTTAAATAAGTAATCAAGCAGCCATGTTGATAATGAGATATGCCAACGCCTCCAATAATCAGCAACACTTGTTGCGAGAAATGGAATATTGAAGTTCTCCATTAATTTGAATCCAAGCAGCGAAGCTATACCGAGTGCCATATCCGTGTAGCCGGAAAAATTGCAGTAAATTTGAACAGTATAAGCATAAGAAGCTAAAAGATTTTCAACTCCGGTAAATCTTAAAGGCACCTGGAAAACACGATCAACAAAATTTAGTCCAATATAATCAGCAATTACTGCTTTTTTAAATAAGCCAGACATTATTAAGAATACTGCTTTCCCGATATCTTCCTTAGATGCCGTCATTTCTCCTGCGATCTGTGGAAGAAAAGCCACAGCTCTATCAATCGGGCCTGCAAGGATATTAGGGAAAAAGTACATATATAAGACAAAGTCTCTTAAACTTGTAGTCGGCTCCATCGTTTCAATAAATATTTCAATCACATAACTCATTGCCTTAAATGTATAAAATGAAATACCAATTGGAAGGAGAATATTTAGGAATTGAATATTTCCTGAAGTCATTCCGTTTATAATTTGAATAAAGAAATTAGTGTATTTGAAATAGACTAGTAAGCCCAAATCAATGACAATCACGGAAATAAATAAAAGCTTCTTAACCGATTGTGTTTTCGATTTGTAGATCCAACTGCCGAAATAGAAATTGATAAAAGTAGAAACAAATAAAAGGATGAAGAGATAACCTGAGTTTTTATAATAGAAAAAGAGTGAGAAAAATATTATGGTATATATTTTAAGATTTTTACTTTTAGCAAATACTCGATAAAATAATAAGAGTGTGAAAAAGAAAAATATAAAAAAGCTAGTACTGAAATATAGCTGATTGGATGGATCATAAATAAAAAGCTGCTCCACTTTATTGAAATCAATATACTGGAGAAATCTCACAAAATTTATAAAGCAAAGCATTTATTCTCGTCTTATATAGTTTAGGAAAAAATATAAATGATATTACTGTAATTTCGAGTCTACAAGTTTTTGAAGTTCGCCAATATTTTTCACTTTTAGGATTTCCAGTCCCTTGAAACGAATATTATAATCCTTTTCGACAGCCATAATAATATTTATATGGTTGAATGAATCCCAACCGGGGACTTGATTCGCAGTAGTTTCATCACGTAAATCAAAATTATCGAGTTTCAACTCATTAAGAATGATTTTTTGTAATCTTTCAGAAACCATTTTTTCTCCAAATTTTTATTTTGAAATTGAAATATAATTATTAAATGCGCTAATAATAACAGAAGCAAGCATTTCACCAATTTTTTTAGAACCCAAAGGTGACGGATGGATATAATCAATTAGGGCAAGCGGTGGATTTGCATTGACCCATTTCACCATTGTTCCGTAACCACCCATAGCATCAAATAGATTCCAGAATGCGATACTAGTTTTTTTGGCAATATCTTCCTCTAGTTTAAGAATAACAGGTATATTAGGATTGGTTATAAAACGTTTGCCATCCTTAAAACCCTTATCTCCTACTCCGATAAGGAGAAAACTAGTTTTGGGTAATTCATTTTTTAAATTATTAATTATTTTAATCATTTCATTTTCATACCATATGTTACTTTGAGAGGATTGAAAATTAGTTTCATTAGCTCCAAATGCAATAATGAATAATTTATAATTTAGCATTTTTCCAAATTGTAAGAATGAGGATTTGGGTATATAATCAAATCCCAGGCCAGTGTTTCCGCTCCATGAAAAATTATCTACATATACGCCATTTCCATCCTCGAGGCTCACGTCATAAAAATTAGCTTGTTTTGAGATGGTAGTTGAAAACTTAAATGATTCAGCTCCATTTCCCGGTGCTAATAATTTTAATTCATGAATACTGGCACCACCTTCTAAAGTAGCTTTTTGAATCAATCCATTATCGAAAGAATAGTCAATTGTTGATGGTTGGGCATCATTGTAAAAGATTTTAGCCATCTTAAAATATTTCAAATTATTGAAATAATTAGAAGTAGTATATTTCGTCCAGCAAATACCTTTTGGAATTGTTACGCTTCCATCAATTCCATAAGAAAATCCACTATATGGATTAGTGACCACCGAATATGTTGTCCAATTATTTGAAGTCGATTGATTAATTGTACATCGGTAATAATACTGGTAATTTGTTATGGGCAAAAGCCCAACACCATTTCCCCCAAATTTCTCTTGAAGGGCTTCTCTTAGATCTGCTGTAATTGCATCACCTAGCAATCCTGAATCTCCATAATGAGCTACTCTAATTTTTTCTTTTCCAGATTTTTTTAGTGATTCAAAAAAATATTTCATCTGGGTAAGATTTCCAGACAAAGGGATGAAGTGCAATTCAGGCTCATAAACTTTATCAGAGGAACGAAGTTCATAGTTAGTTTTCTTAGTTAATAAAAATGTAGTTTTGTAATTACTATTTTTGTAAAAAACGAACGGTACTAAAAACAAATATCCAAAATAACTCAAATAATATATTTTCTTTCCTTTATTATTAAACTGAACTAAATGCATAGATTTACCTCCATAATAAAAATTGCAATTCAAACTTTTAACAATTTGGGAATAATCGTTACCTTCTATTTATAGTTATAGTATGCCTGCAAAATCGCATTTGCAATCATATCACCAAGCTTCGCTGAGCCTTGCCATGAAGGGTGTGTATAATCCATTAAAGCCAACGGGGGGTTGGC
>JAJYCM010000168.1 GCA_021778375.1 Bacteroidota bacterium | reverse complement strand
ATCGATTCTGCGGGATATTTATTTATGAGTAAGGGTAAATGTAGCGTTGATAATAAAAACGTAGCGTAGAGATGAAAATATAGGCAAAAACCTACTCTATTTCGTATGAAAAAATAGTCATTGGTCGTTACTAAATGAGTCATTTATTGTATATGAAAAATTAAGCAATAGAGTTGTGAATTTTATTAAGTTGGCAAATGTTCTACAATTAATGCTTACGCCTTACTGTATTTGTCTAAATATGTGATTTAATCTGTATTATATTATTGGAGTTCGGTTAGTGTTAGGAACGAAATGTTAATAGAAAGATATAAAAAGAAGAAAATAGTGTCCCGTTAGGGACGAAATATGTTTTGGCGGAAATCATGTGCCGAGTTTGCATCAGTCATAATCAATATATCATCCCTCTGAAACTTAGACATATTTTGTAAAGCATTATACAAATAAGGGATTTAGCCCTGATCCAAAAAAAATTCATTGTGTATACTCTCAATCTTTCCTTTGTTTTCTAAAATATCCAATATGATAAATCACTCTGCAAAAAAACAACTCAATTTTCTGAGCTGTTTTGTTACCAAACAAACGGGATAAGACGATACAAAACCCTATTCAAATATTCTGGATAACCCACTAAACTCTGTGCAAGAAATTTCTCTTCATCAAAAAGCCTCGCCACAATCACAAGTATAAGTGGGATGACAGCAAGCAGTCCCCACCATGATCCAAGCGCGATAGGCACACCCAATAACATGATGAATGCTCCGCTATACATTGGATGACGCACGAGCGAGTATGGCCCTGTCGAAATGACTTTCTGATCGGTGGCGATTTCGATGGTCGCCGAGGTAAAGGTGTTTTCTCGGAACACTAAAAATACAACGAGTAGTCCAAGCGCAACTAGCACATCTCCCACTAAGACAATAAACAGTGATACCGCAGACCATCCAAAGCGGTGATCGAGTGCGGATATGAGAAATATGGCGATAAACGCGATTCCAGCAATTGACTGAATGACCTGCTGACTTTTCTCCTTCTCAGCACTCGGCCCTCCCCTCACCCGTCGCTCCAAAAGCTTTGGGTCCTTTTTCATAAGATAGATGGTGATTGCCAGAACTGAACCGAAAAACACAGCCAGAAAAGTCCATGCCTGCCAATAGTTGAAAGTCCATGCCGGAAGAAAGATCGATGACGACATAACGAGAAATAAAAATAAAAACCCTCCGAACGCTTGCATGCCAAGATTTTTCATGGATAGTATCCTTAATTAATTTGTTAATGACCTTTGCCGAACTGATATGTTTCCTATAAAATGTTATTAAAAGTCATTCTTCTGCCTAAATAAAAAGACAACTGCAAAATATTTCAATCAAAACGAAAATATGCAAAACTTTAATAAAGACAATAAACAATCATTTCACTCTTCCAATGCATTATTTCGTTTGCGGAGCAGAATAATGGAAAGTGTATATTAGTACTTCCCTTTTCTCATAGTCATTATACTTTGGTTTTATTTTCTTTACTAATTTCTTCAAAAATAAATTTCTATTTCAATAATAATGCTTTTATAGTTTGGCTAAAGCCATTTGATTCAAGTCTGAAGAAATATATACCGCTTGAATATGAAGATGCATTCCAAACATATTCGTGACTACCTTTAGTAAACTGTTGATCTAGCAAAGTTGCAACTAATTGACCAAGTACATTATAAACCTTTAATGCAGCGCGCGCTGTGAATGGTACTGCAAAAACAATTGTTGTAAGTGGATTAAAGGGGTTTGGAAAGTTTTGCTCAATTGAAAAAGTCGATGGCGTTGCAGTCGAGAAATGACTTATTTGTGAAAATTCTTCATTACCGCTTTTTGTATTGACGCCAACTCGCCAAAAGTATGTCGTTAAATATTTCAATGGTCCGATTTGCAAAGTCTCTTGCTTAATAGTTGTATCATTTATAACTATTTGATTGAATAAACTATCTGTTGAAACTTGTAAATGATAATGGCTAATAGACGGAGTTTTATGCCAGTTCAAAGTCACTATATCTGATTCATTTGCTGCGCCATTTAAAGGGTATATTGGTTCAGGCAAGTAGTATCTATCCAAATAGAAAATGCCGGAATTAGTCGCAGCATATAGCACATTATTTTTGTCAAACGCCATATCATTAACGTTAAGACTGTCTAAACCGCTGCCTAGCCTGTCCCAGCTTATCCCTGCGTCTTTGCTTACAAAAATACCATCATTTGCAGATGCTGCAACTATGTCTCCGTATGGTGATAGTAAAATTTTATTTATGTGTCCATATGATAAGGATGAATTTAAGTATTGCCATGATAATCCGTTATCTATGCTGAAAGCTACTCCGCCTGATGTAGCTGCAAACACTGTGTCGTTTTTATATTGGAAATTAAAAAAATCATTGTTGTTCGTTAAATCATTATTAATATAAGTCCACTTATTCCCATCGTTATCTGAATAATATATCCCGCTGGGCCACGATGCCGCAAATATTCTTCCTGTCTTGCTTTCTCCGAAGCCAAAAAAATATGAATGCTGAATTCCGTTATTTGATTGATAAAAGTGTGCTCCATTATCCTTAGAAATGCAGAGTCCGTTAGATATATCTCCAGCAAATATTGTGCTGTCTTTGCTTGCATAAAGAGAGAATGCTAAGGACACACCGGTAGCTTTATACCAGTCTGACACTGAGTTATCTGATACGAACACTCCATATGATCCTCCTGCTATAAGACTGCCATTACCATCATTATATATATGCGTAAAATAGGCATTAAAATTCCCCGGGTTTAAATCATACCATGATTTACCTGCATCGGAAGATTTAAATAGCCCGCCCCAAAAAGCATAGCCAAATGTCCCCGTATAAATATTTCCATTGGGAGTCAAAAAGATTGATATACATTGCTTATAACCCGTACCGTTATTTATATCCGTCCAAAAGCGCCCTCCATCGGTTGACCGATCTAATCCGTAAGAGCTGAAACTCGAAACCCATATGTTTTTGAATGTAGTTACTTTTTGTGCGAACTGGTCTTTTACAAAACCGGGAGTTGAAAGTATTTCAGATTGCCTTGTTATGTGATTATATATCGCGATACTGTTACCTGATTTATATATTAAATCTCCTCCAAATGTTACTCCAAGCGGAAGGTTTGTCCATCCAAATTGTACCTCAGTAACAATATTATTTTCGTAGTGAATAGTAGGGCATTCACCGTTATCTAAGAAAAAATATAATCCGCCTGAATGGTTCGTCATTATGTGTTCTATATCAGAACCCCCTAATGAATAACCGATTGTTAGTTGACGAAAAGTCCTTCCTCCATCTGTGCTTTTTAATAATTTTCCTTTCCGCTCTCCAAGATATATTGTACCGGAATCATCAATTGCATAGCTGTCAATAATCCCATTTCCTGTCCATTCCTGCATCCAGTTATATCCTCCATCCGTGCTCTTAAATAGAGTCGAGTCCATAACAAAAAATAAGGAAGAATCTCTGGGCGATTCGGAAATGTAACCTGTAGTATAATAATTTAACCCGTAGATATTGTATAACATAGTCCAAGTTTGACCGGAATCCTTGCTGCACGCAATGCCTTTGTCTGTTACTGCTAACATGCTTCCGTTCTTTCTCTCTGTTAATTTATAAAAAATACCCAATTGCTGTGTTGTAGAAATACCTTTCCATGTAACGCCGTAATCATTTGAAATATATAAACCTTGATAATTTGTACAAAAAAGCTTGCCTGATCTTGTGAAGTAGACGTCATTTGGATTAAGCCCCTGTGGGCCACTTGCTAATTGCCATTGCTGTGCAGATACCATACATATTGGTAAGAAATAAAATAAAACTAGTAGGAGAGCATCCTTTTTCTTAAACGGTTTTAATAAATTAATTATTTTATTGGGATAGTTAAAACAATTACTCAAGAAGTTAATACCGTATCGGTTTGATATACTTTTCATATTTAAACCCTAAGAAAAAAATAATATTCATTAATGCTTGTAACCATGAAAGTTGAATTATATGAGAAATTGAGTTATGTAATTACTCCTTATAAATGTCAGTAATTAATTTAGTTAAATAATAATTAAAGTATTGGATTCGAGTAACCCCATAAACGCATAGCTTGAATGTAGAGAAAAGACTTTTTTGCTTGTGTCCATTTTAACCTCTCTTTTCATAAAATTATATTTTAGCAATAAAATTGGTATTTCTCAATTCAAATCGATAACAAAAATATATTTGTTTAGGGTATTATTAATTATACGCTTATAACCATTCATAATTTTAACAACCGGACACTAATAAAGTCAAACAATTAATTAACCATTAAAAACTGTTATCAGTTCTGCAATTCTCTCGACTGGCAGTTTTTCCAACATTTATCTGACATGACTAAATAAATTAACATCTTTATCTTTCCGAATAAAGAAATTATAAAAAGCCAATTCTTAGTAGTGAGAATATCTTCAAGAAAAAGCTTATTATTATCACTAATTCTTAGCTTTTCTTCTGGCAAAATTGTTGATATTTATAAATGTAAGGTTTTGTTATCAATATCAATTTTATTTGACATAACACAGTGAGACAAGCCGCAATGGAATATGTTTGATGGAACATGGAATATGTAAAACAAACTTGAAATAACTTGACACAAAAAACAATCCGCCTGTGGCGGATAAATGGCAATACTATAAATTCTAATTGTCAAATCAAAAACAATTTTTAAAGGAAACTACTATGGCAATACCAAAAAGATTTAAGAAATTTCAAGAGGAATATCCTGAAGTAGCAAATGCATACGAAATGATAGGCAATGCGGTTCACAGCGCAGGACCCCTTGACGAAAAGACCCGCGCGTTAATTAAATTAGGTATTTCTGCCGGCGCCCGTTTAGAAGGCGCTTTCCACTCTCATGTCAGAAAAGCCATTAAAGTAGGCGTTACAAAAAAGGAAATGCAGCATGCTGTACTTCTTTCGCTTCCTACTATAGGTCTACCTTCGATGATGGCGGCTATGAGTTGGATTGACGATGTAATGGATAAAGAAGACAAATAAAATATCTCCATTATCATATATGCAAACCTTAAAAGATAATTTTAAAAGAGTACATGATTATCTAAGGATTTCACTTACAGATAAGTGCAATTTAAATTGTATTTATTGCAATCCTGCCGATGCAAAAATTAAAAAGCTTCAACGCAATGAAATACTTTCTTATGACGAACTGTTAAGGTTAATAAATATTTTCACCGGAAAATTGGGAGTAAAAAAGATCCGTTTTACAGGTGGAGAACCGTTAGTCCGTAAAGACATAATCCACTTTTTTGAATCTGTAAGTTTATTAAAGCAACAATACGGATTTGAATTTGGACTAACTACAAACGGCACTTTGCTTGAAAATAAGCTCGACAATTTGAAAAGATTCGGGCTCGATAAACTTAATATCAGTCTTGATTCTTTAAGACCTGAAAGATTCAAATATATTACCGGGAAGGATAATTTAGACTCTGTAATTCGATCTATCCAAAAAGCATCAGAGATAGGATTTGAACCGCTAAAGATAAATGTTGTTGTAATGAGGTTTGTTAATGATGATGAGATAATTGATTTTGTTGATCTCGTAAAGGATTCGAAAATGAACGTTAGGTTCATCGAATTTATGCCTTTCGGAAACAATCGATGGAACCGTGATGGATTTATAAGTTATAAAGAGATCAAAAATATTGTTGAAACAAAATATCAATTGACTGAAATAACATCATTCAAAAATCTTGTGGCGAAAGACTTTCATATTGATGGTCATACCGGAAAAGTAAGTTTTATAAGTTCTATTTCCAACCACTTTTGCGAAACATGCAATAGATTAAGAATTGACGCCAGGGGCAAAATGAAATTATGCCTATTTTCCTCAGGTGAAGATGAGTTGAGCTTTAAGGAATTATTAAATAATAAAAATTACTCCGACGATGATATCTGCGGTTTGATAGAGAATGCATTGCAGCTAAAAAAGAAAGTTCATCCTGGGGTTGATGAATTGTTGAAACTTGAAGAAAATAATATGCTAAGTATAGGCGGATAAATGAATGAGTTATCACATATAAATTCAGAAGGCAAAGCCGAAATGGTCGATGTGTCTTCAAAAGAAGATACTGTAA
>JAJYCM010000167.1:2253-6215 GCA_021778375.1 Bacteroidota bacterium | reverse complement strand
GTCATAAAAGTCTCCGCCGACTTTCTTAGCGGGTTTAAATAAAACAGATATATCATAATTATTAAATAAGGGGATTTCTTTGGGTAGCAAACTAGTTTGAACGTTTTGAGCAATATGCAATTCATTTTCTAAACGCTCTTTCTCAAGTTCATTCTCCATATCTTTTAATGTGATAAGAGTATACAAATTATTTCTTAATTTAAAGTTGGACTTAAAAACAGAAATATTCTTTCCCTTATTGCCGGGGCCAAATTTTATTATTTCTTCCTTTCCTATCTCTGTGTTATCAAAAAGGGAGTTAAAATAATCTTTATTTCCTTTTATCGAATTTACGTTTGTCAGGCTTTCTACGCCCAAGATATTTTTTGCAGCTTCATTGATAAGCTCTACTGCTCCGTTTTCTTTGAAGGAAATGATTCCCGAAGGTATTTGCTGGATAAGCGTATTCAGATATTGAAGATTCTCTTCAGCCATTATCCTATTAGAAGAGAGCTCATTATACGTATCACTTATTGATTTGTAAAGATCGGTATACATAGAACCGAAATTCTTAAATAAATAGGTTTGATTGAAGTCGGAATATTTTATAGACGACATAAATCGTTTCAGGTCGCGGCTTATTCTATCGATATATTTGAATAGAGAGATGAAACTATACAGACCAGCTGCAAAAAATAACAGTGAAGTAACTTTCATATGATAATAGTACAAAACGAATATTCCACCGAATATAAAAACTACAGTAAGTATTAAATTTAATAATACTGTTATTCTGAACTTATTAAAGTAAATGATTTTACTACTCTCTTTCTAATTAGCGGTCAGCTTGTGATTGAATGTTGACTACTTTCTCATTCGTACCTTAACGACAGTATTGGGTTAGTCGTTGCTGCTCTAATTGCATGAATGCTAACTGTTAATAATGCTATCAATAATGCTATAATGCCGGAAATAAGGAAAACCCATGGAGTAATGGCTATTCTATATGCAAAATTCCTTAGCCAATTGTTCATTATAAAATAAGCAAGAGGCCATGCTATTGCATTTGCAATCAGGACCCATTTTGTAAATTCTTTTGAAAGAAGAAGAAGAATCTCAGGAACTGATGCACCTAATGATTTTCTTATACCGATCTCTTTTGTTCTTTGTTCAGTTACAAAAGCAGCTAAACCTAATAACCCAAGACAAGCAATAAATATTGCAAGTACTGAAAAAATAGTCGCAATATTACTTGTACGTTGTTCATTTAGATATAAATTTGCTAAATCTTTGTCCAAAAAATTGTATTCAAATGCTTCATTGCCAGCATACTTTTTCCAGGTATTTTGGAGAAAAGAAATTGTACTCTGATAATTATTCGGAGCAATCCTAACAGAAACAAATTGACCAAATCCCCTCTCCGGGTATAAACGGATTACAATAGGTCGAATTTCCTTATGCAAAGATTCATAATTGAAATCTTTTACTACTCCTATTATTTGATATGTAAATGTTTGAACGTCACCCGGAAATACAAGATATTTCCCGACAATATTCTTTACCCCAAAAGCATTAGTAAGAGCTTCATTAACAACGATGGATGCTGTATCCGATGGATGTTCAACTGAAAAGAACCTTCCTTGCTTCAGTTTTAATTTGTAGGTTTCAGCAAAGTTTTCATCACATGTCATAATCCTTGTATCCCGTAGCTGTCTGCCCGGAGTGTCCTTAAGACTGCACCCGGAATCTCCGCCTTGGTTGCCTGGAATTGCCGATGAATTACATACTTTAAGCACATCCGGATTAGTCAATAGCCCTTTTTCAAATGATTGAATCTGATTTCCTAAATCGTCTGTTTTGCTAATAATGACTACCTGTTCTTTGTTAAAACCAAGATTTTTCGTCTGAATATATTTCAATTGATTATTAATAATGAAAGTACCTATGAACAAAGCAATAGAAACTGCAAATTGAAAAATCACCAAACCGCTTCTTAATATCGATTTTCTGTTTCCCTTCCTTAATCCGCTTTTTAATACTTTTACAGGCTGAAAAGATGAAAGATAAAATGCCGGATAGCTTCCAGCAAATATTCCGACTAAAATAGCCAAGCTTAATAATAAAGGTATTGCATATATGTTTTCAAAAATACCGGAACTCATTTCCTTTCCTGCAATATTGTTGAAAAGAGGAAGAAATATTTCATCTAACACAACTGCCAGCAATACAGCAAGCATGCTCATCAATACAGCTTCTGCAATAAATTGACCAACGATTTGTGATCTATTTGAGCCGAGAGTTTTTCTTATCCCGACTTCCTTAGCTCTCTTTTCAGATCTTGCTGTTTCCAGGTTTATAAAATTTATGCAAGCTATGAGTAGAATTACTGCAGCAATAATTGAAAAGATATATACATAACTTATGTCGCTATTCTGCTCAATTTCATAATCAAGATGTGAATGAAGATGAATAGAAAGCAGCGGTTGAATAAAATATTCATACTTATCACCTTGACTTCGCAACTGATCGAGAGTTGCTCCTGTTATGGCGCTGATTTGAGGACTGATATATTTTAGCATATCTGAGTTAATTTTATGCTGAAAAGCCTCAGCATCTATTCCTTTTCTAAGAAGAAGATATGTATAATAATTATTACTCAGCCAGGAAGTACTTCTGCTATCGGCGCTGCTTGTGAGTGAACCAAGAAAGTCATAATGGAAATGAGAATTTTTAGGAACATCTTGCACAACTCCAGTAACTATCCAGTCAGTATTATGATCTGCATTAAGTATTTTTCCCATAGGGTTTTCATTACCAAAATATTTTTTTGCCATTGACTCGGTTATTACTACACTATTCGGTTGTGTTAATGCAACTTTAGGATCTCCTTCTAATAATTTGACAGTGAATACATTAAAAAATGTTGAGTCAACCTGGAAAAATCTTTCTTCACTGAAAGTTTTATCCTTATATCTTAGTACGGGAAATCCATAATTCCGGATACGTGTAAAAGATAGGACTTCCGGAAAATCATGAAGTAGAGTCGCTCCCATGGGAGGGGGGCTTGTTGGGTTATGAGCTTCGGTGTTTCCCACTTTAACGTTTATGCACAAGCGGTAAATTTGGTCACCGTTAATGTTGAATTTATCATAACTCAATTCATCGCGAACATAAAGCAATATCGCAATGCAGCAGGCTATTCCTACCGCCAAGCCTAAAATATTAATAAAGGAATATATCTTATTCTTCATAATATTTCTAACAGCTACTTTAAAATAATTTATGAACATAACTTCTCCGGTTTATCATTTCTCATTCATATCTCAACGATTTTATTGGATTCGCCACTGCTGCTTTAATAGCATGCAATGTTACGGTAAATAGCGCTATGATTAATGCCAGAGATCCTGCAAGGAAGAAAGTCCATATACTTATATTTATTTTATAGGCAAAATCTTTCAGCCAATTATTCATAAAATAATAGGCAACCGGCCATGCAATTACATTAGCAATTATAACCCATTTTGTAAATTCTTTTGAGAGCAGTAAAACGACATTGGATATAGAAGCACCTAAAGCTTTTCGGATTCCGATTTCTTTAGTTCTTCTCTCGGCAGTGAATGCAGCTAGGCCGAACAAGCCGAGGCTTGCAATAAATATTGCAAGTATCGAAAATGCGGTAAATATTTCGCCTGTCTTTTGCTCTGACAAATAGAGTTTGCTAAATTCATCATCAAGAAAGAAGTATTCAAAAGGTTTATTCGGGACAAATCTTTTCCATTCATTTTTAATAAATGCAACGGATTCATTAATATTATTAGAGCTGATCTTAATTGGCAGATAAGAAGTTTGTCCTCTATTTAACAATATAACCAACGGTCTGATACTTTGATGAAGTGATTCAAAGTTAAAGTCATTAACAATTCCTATTATTTTATATGAAATATTCGACCCTGAAAAAGACAATTTCTTTCCGATAGGAT
>JAJYCM010000167.1:0-2243 GCA_021778375.1 Bacteroidota bacterium | reverse complement strand
TTTTATGTCTAACATTTGAACAGCTTTTTGATTTAATACGACAGCAAGGCTATCGGATGGATACTCCTTTGAAAAATATCTTCCACTTGCCAATTTTATATCTAATGTTTTTATAAAATCATAATCAGAAGACATTGTTGCAAGAAGATATTGCTGAGATGACGAAGTGTTTTCAGGTTTGAAAAGAGTCTGACTGAATATTTGCCCGGGAAGATCATTTGTGCAGGAAGCATTTATTATATTAGGGTTCTTGAGCAGTGCTTCTTTAAATATTTGTGCATGATTCTCAAGAGCCCATGCTCTCTTTACAACGAGAACTTGTTCTTTATTAAACCCCAATTTTGCTTTCTGGATATAATTCAATTGATTGTCAACAATAAATGTCCCGATGAAAAGAATGATTGAAATTGAAAATTGGAAAACAACCAGTCCGCTTCTAAACCAACTTCCCTTTGCAGCCATAGCTTTTCCTTTTAATACTTTAACAGGCTGAAATGATGAAAGGAAAAATGCTGGATAGCTACCTGCAATTATTCCGACGATTAATACTGTAAGAATTAATGCGGGTATTGTAAACAGATTATTAAAGTATCCGGAATGCAATTGCTTGCCTGATAAATCACTAAAAAAAGGAAGGCAAATTTCTACCAAAGCTATAGCTAAGATAATAGAAAAAAACGTGAGCATAATTGATTCAAAAAGAAATTGCTTAATAAGCTGCGCTCTATTGGAGCCTAAGACTTTCCTCACACCTACTTCCTTCGAGCGCATTACTGAGCGGGCAGTTGCAAGATTCATAAAGTTTATGCATGCAATCAATAAAATAAAGATTGCAATCACCGAGAAAATATAAACGTACTTAATATCACTGTTTGGCTCCATCTCGTTATCAAGGTGTGAGTAAAGATGGATAGAAGTTAAAGGCTGCAGATGCATTCCGTACGCGTAACCTTTTTTCTTCCAATCATCCTTAGAAATTCCCAAAGCCTGATACAATTGAGGTCCTGCATATTTTTTAATTACTTCAGGAAATTTGGACTCCAACTCTGTTGGAGAAGCTCCTTTTTTTAGAACTATATAAGTATAAAAAATATCATTAAGCCAAAAGGTTGCTTTACTTACATCAATACTCGCCATTGATGCGAACATATCGTAATGGAAATGAGAGTTTACAGGGCAGTCTTTAATTACACCCTTAACCGTATAAGGAGTACCATCCTCAAAGTTCATAACCTTATCAATAGGGTCTTCATTACCGAAATATTTTTTTGCCAGTGATTCAGTAAGTACTACGGTATGGGGTTCATTCAAGGCAGTACGAGGATTTCCTTTTATAAATGGCATAGTAAAAACATCAAACAATGTTGAATCAGCCCAGAAAAATCTTGTTTCGTTGAAAACATTGTTTTTATATCGGATAAGCATATTGGCAGTAGGGAAAACCCTTGTGTATTGTTTAACTTCAGGAAACTCCCGCACAAGAGTAGCGCCAAGCGGAGGAGGGGTAACTGCCATCTTTATTTCTCCACCTTCAATTCTTGCACTAGAATAAACTCTATAAATTTGACCTGCTCTATGGTTAAAATTATCATAGCTCAAATCATCAAGTACATAAAGCAGAATAAGTATGACGCATGCTACTCCGACTGCAAGTCCGATAATATTTATGAATGAAAAAGCTTTATACTTCCTCAAATTTCTAATTGCGATGCGTAAATTGTTTTTTAACATTATTATACCCTTTAATGTATTTATCCTTTGCGTTTTTAGGGTGAAGCCTTCCTACCGCAGAGACGCTAAGGCGCAAAGATTTTTAAACGTGAAATTTTTCTTTATAGTTTTCAGTTACAACGTGACCGTCAAAAAGATGTATAATACGATGAGCAAACTCCGAATCATGCGGAGAGTGTGTTACCATCACAATGGTAGTTCCCTCTTCGTTAAGCTGAGTTAGGATGTTCATTACTTCTTCACCATTTGCAGAATCTAGATTACCAGTAGGTTCATCTGCGAGAATTAATTTAGGTTTCGCGACAACAGCTCTGGACACAGCAACACGCTGTTGCTGACCGCCGGAGAGCTGTTGCGGAAAATGGTCCTTGCGATGCATGATCTGCATTCTTTCCAATACATTTGTTACCATTTTTACTCGTTCATTTGAAGTAATGCCGAGATAAAGAAGAGGAAGTTCAACATTTTCATAAACAGTCAGTTCGTCAATCAGATTAAAACTTTGAAAGACA
>JAJYCM010000005.1 GCA_021778375.1 Bacteroidota bacterium | reverse complement strand
AATCATACCCCTCAAAGTTGTTTATTATATTGCTGATATTATAACCAAGATCTTCATTGCCAAACGATAATATTCTTTTTGATAGTTCATTCAGCTCTTTAATTGAAGCGAGAATAAATAAATTTGTTTCTCCGGTTTTAGTGTCCTGCATATAGGAAGTTACTTCTCCCCTTAAGACTATGTTCTGAACTTCTTGTAAAAGTCTTCTGGGAATAGATCTAATTTCTAAACCGGTAATTCCTTGTTGATGTTCGTCTCGATATATTTTATACATATCGCTATACTGTTTGAAGACTTCAACGGGGGAAAGATTTATTATCTGAATAATCAAAAAATATCCTTTAACAATTCTAAGAATGAGTCATAAAAAATAAGGCTTGCTTTCGGAATGTCTATTAGCCGGATATTCTCATTTAGCCAATAAGATTTTTTAGTTCTATAGTTGCCGCAGAAATATTATCGCTTTTAAATATTGATGTACCGGCGACAAGGACATCACACCCAGCATCAAGCGATTGCTTTGCCGTAATCCTATCTATCCCACCGTCTATTTCGATTAGGAAATTTGCATTTAACTTTTTTCTTAATTCGGCGACTTCCCCAACTTTCCTTAAAGAATTATTAATAAATGTCTGTCCGCCAAAACCTGGATTGACAGACATTATCAAAACTAGATCAACAAACTCTGCAATATCCTCAAGCGTACTTACAGGTGTTGATGGATTTATTGCTACGCCAGCATTTGCGCCAAGTGTTTTAATTTCATTGATTGTTCTATTTAAATGTATAACTTCTTCTTGATGCACTGTAATTGTAGTCGCCCCAGCCTTAATAAAATCTTCCAGGTAATTATCAGGTTTTTCAATCATCAAATGAACGTCAAGCGGAAGCTTGGTAACTCTTCTAGCTGCTTTTACTATGATTGGGCCGAAAGTTATGTTAGGGACAAAATGTCCGTCCATAATATCGCAATGGATCCAATTTGCTCCCGCTATTTCTACCATTCTAATTTGTTGAGCAAGATTAGATAAGTCCGCTGCTAAAATTGAAGGAGCTAGAATTGCCATTTGTTTCACTTTTATTGTCTGTTATCTGTGTTTGTAGGTTTTGTTAAAAATAAATCTATTGACGAGCCCGAAGTTACTCGGATTCCATTGCTTGGATATTGATCAAGAACAGTATTTGGTAGTAAAGAAACAGAAGGTTGATAATTAATCTTTCCAACTTTCAAAGTACTGTCAACCAATATTTTTTCTGCTTCAGTAAGAGATTTGCCGATTAGATTTGGCACAATAATTCCGTTAGCATTATTACCGATACTTAAAGAAACGCCAACGTAGTCCCCTTTTTTTAGGGACGTGCCCGCAGCAAATTGTTGGTCAAATATCATATTAGATGGATTAGTAGATGCAACTGAATCTATCTTTCCGAGATTTAGCCCCACTCTTTCCAGACTAAATTTTGCATCACGAATCGATTTTCCTATCAATACCGGTACAGCTACAATCGGTTCACCGCCGCTAATAAATAAATATATTCTTCTATTAATTTTAACAATTTCTCCCGCATTCGGACGTTGATAAATTATGCTGCCTTTGGGATATTTTTCATCGTAAGTTGTATCGCCAATAACAGGAACCAAATCTGCATTCCGTAAAATACTAATAGCATCATCTGTATTTAACCCAATTACTTTAGGAACTGGTTTCTCGGGTTCGTCGACATACCACGGCATAACAATATAATTCATTATTAAAACGAATATAAAGAAGCCTACTAAATAGTATAAGATTCTTTTTATACGGGGATTTTTTAGGTAATTTTTCATTATGTCAAATATATCAAATGAAGATTTTTTTTACAACTAGTATTGATAATCTCAGAATTCAAATACTTCCCATTTTAGTCTCTAACAAACATCTGAAAACAAAATAGTAAGTCGTGTTATTTGTATTTTAGATTTATGGAAAGATGGAATGATGGTGAAATTAAATTCCTTTAATCCATCATTCCAAAACTCCATCATTTTAAAACCACATAAGTCACAACCTAACTATTTTGGATTTGGTCCTTCGGTGACTTGAACAAAATCCACAGGACGAATCCACTTTGCAAAAGCTCTCCTAACATCATTAGCATTCAATTGGAGATATTTTTTAGCAGCAATTGTAGGTTCATCTAAGGGAAGCTCACTAACTGAGCGCGAAAGTAAACCACCTGCAATACTACTTAAACTTGCTTCGGAAAGAGGAATTTCTCGCATAAGCATTGCTTTTGCCTGTTCGAGTTCATGCGTAGTTACATTATTAGTTTGCATTTGCTTCAAGTCACGTTCAATAATCGCTCGAGCTTTTAAAACATTTGGAGGATCACATCCATAATTTATCAAGTAATTCGCACGCGTTTTCCCTATGTTAAAAGACGAGGTAACATAATAAACTAAACCTGCGTTCTCACGCAAATCCTTATAAAATCTTGTTGCATAAAAAGCGCCGCCAAGAACATGATTTCCAAGTTCAAGCGCATAATAATCAGGGTTAGAACGGGTAATAGCTAATGTTTGAGCAAGAGTTACTTTATCCTGAACTCGACTCTGATCCGGTACAGAAGATGTTACAGGCTTATTTAATGGCACAGGTGGAAGTTCTGTCTCTGGTTTTTGTCCCTCAGCTTTCCAACTACCAAAATATTTTTCAATAACTTCTTTAGCCATAACGGGACTAACATTTCCTATTACTACGATAGTCGTTAAATCGGGGCGATATACCTTTGCATAATAATCTTTTATATCTTTTAGCTTAAGTGAATTAATGGTCTCGGGAGTTGCCTCGCGTTGTATGGGGTCATTCTCTGGATAAAGTGCTTTGTTTAAAGCTCGACCAAATAAGTAATCAGGGCTCTTTAATTCACCAGCAACTGTTGCGGCAGATTGCATCTTTATTATGTTAAAGGCATTATCAGGCAATCCGGGATTTAATTCATTTTCTGCAAGTAATTCTACGGCTTTATCAAAATGATTAGAAAGTGTTTTAACAGAGAATGACGTTCCGGCAGATTCATAAATACCTATATCATCCAAAGCTTTCTGGAAGTCTATTCTGTCTAAATTTTTTGAGCCATAAGAGAATAATTGTTGCAATACTCCGTCAACTCCATCATGGCCTTTTGGAGCTTCAAGTGCAGAATTACTTTTAATTTCTCCGTAAACACTTATAGTATTACTTACAGTTTCGGGTTGAACAATTAGCTTAATTCCATTTGATAATATTGTAACTGTAGGATTTACGTCGGATGTCGGTACAGATAATCTCCCTAAAGCTTTGGAAGCCCATAATGGAAGCTCGACTTCTTTTGGATTTTTTGGAGCGAAAGATTCCGATCCTCCAAATCCTTTCTGGGAAATTGGTTTGCCGGATGATTGTGGAGTGAGTATTGTAAAGATTGCATGATTGAAATCTAAATATTTTTTTGCAACTCGATTTACATCAGCAACAGTCACTTTTTCCATTGCATTCAAATCATCTTCTGGTGAATTTCTTCCTTCCACAGCAACCGCTTCAGACCATGCCGATGCGAGCCCAGATACGGAGTTTTTCTGAAATTCTGCATCTGCAAGTTCATGTCGTTTTTCCGCTTCTACTAAATCTTCAGACACTCCATTTTGAATTTCTTTATCCAAAATTGATTGAACTTCTTTAATAAGATATTTTGAGTCTGCACCTTTCGGAAAAACTGAAAGCGCGAACCCCAATCCTGATTGTGGAAGATCGCTATATTGAAATCCTGCATAAAGTGCTTTACCTGTTGGAACTAACATTGAATAAAGATTTCCCCTTTGATTGCTTAAAACATCGGATAGAATTTGTACTGCTGAATAATCGGGGCTATCTGAACCAGGTAATCGAAAGGTAATTAACGCTAAACCATATGGAAGGTCTGTCTTTAAATTTAATGTGTCTGGTTTAACCGGCTTAAGATTTATTTCAGGTCTATCTGGAGTCTTCTTTGAAGGGATTGCTTCAAATAATTTAGTTACTTCATCAATTGCAGCCTTAGGGTTTACATCTCCAACAATAACAAGCACAGCGTTGTTAGGAGTATACCAATTGTCGTGAAATTTTTTAAGCATTGCTCCAGTAGTTTTATCGAACGAAGGACGTGTTCCAAGAGCATCATGATCATAAGGCGTCCCATTGAACATTTCTTTTAAAAGCTTTGTGTAAAAAACATATTGTGGATTGGAAAGATCGGAAGCCACTTCTTGTTCAATTGCGCCTCGCTCATTCTTCCATAGAGAATCAGTTGCTAAAAGACTTTTCATCCTTATAGCTTCGATGTGAAGTGCAACGTCCAAGTCTTCAGAGGGTACAGTAAAGAAATATTGCGTAACGGTTTGACGGGTGTCGGCGTTAAAATCCCCACCCATTGCAGCGGTAATGTCAGCAAGTTGATCCGCTGAGAGTTCTTTACTGCCTCTGAACATCATATGTTCAAGAGCATGGGCAGTACCTGGAAAACCTTTGGGCGCTTCGTTGGATCCGGCTATATAGTTGATCTCGGTTGTAACAACTGGAGCTAATGTATTTCTAACAATAACTACACGCAGACCATTCTTTAAAGTTGCGCGTAAGATGTCTTTTTCACTATTCTTTGGGAAAACAGTAGAAGATACTAAAATAGGAAATAACAATATTAAAAAAATAAAATATTTCAGGAACTTAAATTCAGTATCATGTTTTGGCTTTTGATCAATTTTGTCCATAAAAACTTCCTTCATAATTTAATTTACGGAATAAACTTAATAATAAATTTGTAAATTCAAGAACACATTTTGCACATCATATCTCCATTTAGATGATAAATTTATTTTTGTTCTTGTGTACCTGGGTTAAAATGATAAAGCGCAGCTGATACTGATATGTTTATTTTGTCAATAAAGTGCATAAAAATTGGAATAACAAATCCATCATAGGCGTCAATACCCGTATAATCACCAAAAAAGATTTTATTATTGCAGTCGAATGAATCAACATTCAGTTTGTAATTTACAAAAGTTTTACCGCCATCTATACTTCTGGCAAGCGTAACACCAGTTAGGTTTCCAAAAGTATCATCCCTATCATAAAAAACAATATTTAAGGAGCCATCAACCGGATCTACAGACATCCATGTAAAGAATTGCGCTTTTCCGTTTCTTAGGCTGTCGTCGTTTACGCGAATAGTATTCGACCAAGTTTTACCTCCATCACGCGAATATTTAAGAAAAATATCCGGATCGCCAAACCTATCATCAGACCAATTAACGTAAATCGATCCTTTATATTTTCCATTGCTTAAATCAGTTTTTGTGACAGGCATTCCGTTGGCTCTTTCAATACCTTGGACTTTCATATCCCATCCATGATAAATAAAGCCAATTACTTTTTCTGGGCTAAATGTTTTTCCACCGTCTACTGATTCAGTAAATACCAAACCCTTAGGACCAGCCCATACTATATAAATTTCACCTTCTGGCCCGACTGAAGTAATTGCACCCTCGACAGTGTTGCTACTATCTCTGCAATCCCCGCCAGTTGTAGAAATTCTTATCGGTGAGGTAAATGTTTTTCCGCTGTCGATAGAGCTAGAGAAATATATCTGAGAGGAGTCGGCAGGATCATTGCTCCCATAATTCTGGAAATGTGTCCAAGCCACATAAACATTATTTTTGTATTTAGATAAATCCGAATTATCAACAACGACATAAGGTTTATCTTCCATCGGTGCGGAAGTATTTATATGATCTACGACAATGGAATGTGTCGGCCAGGTAATTCCTCCATCTGAAGAAGAGTTGATAAATATTCCAGATGAAGGTCGTTTTGATTTTTCATTTTCCAATCCGTAAAAGGAAAGATAAGAATGATACGCAATACCATCTTTGCTGAATGCTACAGCATCATCTCCTTGAATCCTTTTTTGTGGGTTATCGGTTTTAACTTCTTTCCAAGTTAAGCCGCCATCAAATGAAGTACAAGTAAAATCCGTAAATCCCTGTAGACCTTTATCGTATGAAAGAAAAGCGGCTATTATGTTTTTGGGACTTTTGGGATTGATTGCGATTGAAGTTTCAACGGGGTTCCGATCATCCGGCATTGAAACTAGGACAACTTTTCCGGATTGGCTATAGGCTATAGAAGCTGGAAAAAATAAAATAATGGAAAGTCTTTTTAAATAATTAAAATTCATTCTGTCTCCATCTTTAATAAACTTTACAGAATGAATTTACAAATAATTTCGATAATGCTATAGCCCTTCAAAATTGCATGGACTTTGTAGCCAAGAATATTTTGATGTTTTAGCTTTGAAAAAAACTATGCATGATTTAATATTTTGGTAATGTTAATATATTCGATAGCACTTAAGGCTGCGATTGTTCCATCTGCAACGGCGGTGGTGATTTGCCTGTATTTTTTTTGAATTGAATCGCCTGCTGCAAAAACTCCAGGGATGCTTGTTTCGAAATTCTCATTAACAATAATTTCATTTTTATCGTTTAAAAGTATAATCCCTTTAAGAGATTCTGTATTCGGCTGATATCCAATGAAAATAAATACACCGTTAATATTCATTTCAGAAATTTCAAGAGTCTTCTGATTTTCTATTATAACTTTCTCAAGAGAATTCTCACCGATAAATTCTATAATTTTTGATTCCATTATAAATTTTATTTTCGGATTATTTTGGGCTTCTTCGACTGCATGTTCAAAAGCCTGAAAATTCTCAAATTGATGGACAATTGTAACTGTACTTGCATATTTAGTCAGCGAAACAGCTTCCTCAAGCGCAGAATTACCCCCTCCGACGACAATAATATTTTTATCCTGAAAAAAATCACCGTCACAAGTTGCGCAATAGGAAATCCCTTTACCCTTAAATTTCTCTTCGCCTGGAACATTTAAGTTCCTAGATCTTCCCCCAGTAGCGAAAATAACCGAGCCAGCAGAATAAATTTCTTTATTATTTAGTTCCACAGCTTTTACTTCTCCGGTCAAATCCATTCCAGTAATTTTTATATTGGACTTTATTGTACAACCAAAGCTTTTTGCTTGACTCTTCATAACATTAGCTAACTGATAGCCTGATATTTTCTCTATTCCGGGATAATTAG
The DNA here is from genome assembly GCA_021778375.1 of Bacteroidota bacterium. GTDB lineage: Bacteria > Bacteroidota > Ignavibacteria > Ignavibacteriales > Ignavibacteriaceae > FEN-1297. The sequence goes on along the minus strand of JAJYCM010000005.1, from coordinate 21,395 downwards.
CAATTTCATGAGTTAAAATAATTTGTCCGCCCACAGTTCCTTCATTTAAAATTAACGTTTTCATCTTCGAGCGTGAAAGATAAATACCGGCAGTTAAACCTGCCGGTCCACCACCAATCACTATAGTGTCATAATATTCATTAAGCATTTTTAATAAGCCATAAATTATTTTTTGAATTCAGAATCAAGAATAGATTTTACCTGTTCCATTGATTGTATGCTGCTGGTGGCATTTGCAACTTTCCCATTCTTAAAATACACGGTGAAAGGAAGCCCTGCAAAACCTCTGCACTCTGGTAAATTTCTTATTGCCTTTGCATCTGGAGAATCGAATTCCATATCTCTGAAAGCGACGTGAGAATATTCAGATTCTAATTCTTCCATTATACCATAAACAGGCACGCACATTGGTCCCATTCTTCCGCAGCATACCATGACATTTTCATTTTCAGTTGTTTCTTTTTTTAAATCTGCTTCCGATAAAATGTGTTTTAAATTTGTCTGTAACATTTGTTCCTCAAAAATGATTGTAAATTTTTTATTTTTAACACTTAGTTTGATGCAAATTGAATAAAATCGATTCTGAAAATCTTCGGATTATGCTGTATGTTTACATATAATAAAATTTATTTTATCCTATGTAAAAAATAGAAGGAGGAAAATGTTTCCGAAGGTTATTTTTGAGGTAAAATACCTAGCGTATTGGATGCAAGTTGAATCACAACAATTGAATTTATGAAAGAATAAATTAATGTTAGCAAAAGAAAGATTTAATTATATATATGAAATTTCGATATAATAGGGATAAAATGATGAAAAAAAATTATATTCTGCAAAATGATTACTCTTTATTCCTGACTTTTTTAAAGGCTAAATTTCCAGTTTTCCATAACTCTAAAATTTTTCTTAGAGACTTGCAATATGGAGTAATGAAATATTTAGAAAAGAAAGGCGAGAAAGTTTCTCTGCCTGAAGCTGAAGTCATTACAGAAAAATTAACAAATCACTTTGAAGAACAAGGAATCTTAATAAAAATAAATGAAGCCGGATGGAAATTAAACTATCCGGAATTCGTTACGACAAAGATCGGCGACCCACTGTGACATTTAAATATTTAATTAGAAATAAGGATTCTATATATGCCACTCATACAAATTGAACCAGAAATAAAGATAACAGAAAAAGCTGCTAATGAAATAATGCAAATAATGAAGGAAAACAATGTCCCTTTGGATTATGGATTGCGAGTTGGAGTTAAAGGTGGAGGTTGTTCTGGCTTAACATACACATTGGGATTCGATGTAGAACAAAAGGAAGCCGATACATTAATCCAGACAAACAATATTAAATTGTATGTAGACGGTAAAAGCTTATTTTATTTATCAGGAACTGAATTGGATTTTACTGATGGATTAGATGGTAAAGGTTTTGTCTTTAACAATCCTAACGCATCTAAGACTTGCGGATGCGGCGAATCATTCGGAGTTTGATATTTTAGAATAAAAATTAACTATAAAAAATAATTTATAAGGAGAATAAAAATGAGTAAATTTGAATTGCCAAAACTTCAATACGGATATGATGCTCTTGAACCATACATCGACAAAATGACGATGGAAATTCATTATACGAAGCATCATAACGCGTATGTAACCAATCTTAATAATGCTATCACCGGGACAGAATTAGAAAAACTTTCACTCGAGGAATTGATGGCTACAGCTTCTAAAGTTCCGGCAGCAGTAAGAAATAACGGAGGTGGGCATTATAATCATTCCCTCTTCTGGACAATAATGAAACAAGGGGGGGGCGGTAAACCTTCAGGTAAATTAGCGGATGCTATCAACGCGACTTTCACTTCTTTCGATGAATTTAAAGCTAAGTTTACAACTGCTGCGGCAACAAGATTTGGTTCGGGCTGGGCGTGGCTATTAGTTCAGAACGGAAAACTTATGGTTTCTTCAACACCAAACCAGGATAATCCAATAATGGATGTTGCGGAAATAAAAGGTACACCTATTCTTGGGTTGGATGTCTGGGAGCATGCTTACTATTTGAAATACCAAAATCGCCGACCAGAATATATAGAAAATTGGTGGAAAGTTATTAATTGGGAAGAAGTAGCTTCCAGATTTTCCTCAATCAAATAATTTACATAATAATCACTTTCTTAAGCCGTTTTGCAATTTGTAAAGCGGCTTTTTAGTTTAAAATAAAAATGGGATAGAAAAGTCTATCCCATAATCATTCAAATTATTTTTTAGGTTTATAATGAGCTATCGTTCTGGTATTTTTCTACCAGTTTAATTCTGTTCGTAGCTCTTGCTAATGCAGCTTCAGCGCGCGCAATATTGATATCTTCTACATTTCTATTTTCTAATCTATGTTTAGCTCTATCGAGAGAAAGTTTTGCTCTATTCAACTCAATATCAGCCAGGGGTTCAACCGTATCAGCTAAAACCCTAATCTTATTATTCAGAACTTCTACTGTGCCTCCGCTTGTAGCAAAATACTCTGGAGCTTTATTTAATAGTTCGACTTTAATTACTCCGATTTCAAAAGTGCTAATAATAGGTGCGTGGTTTTTTAGTACTTGGAAACTACCGATAGTGCCTGGAATAGTTATCGAAATTACATTGCCTGAAAAAGAAGACTTTGACGGAGTTACTATTTCTAAAAATAAATCTGCCATTTCTATTTCATCGCTTTTGCTTTTTCAACTGCTTCCTCAATTGTACCAACATATAGGAATGCTGATTCAGGAAGTTCATCATACTCACCATTTATTATCCCTTTGAAGCCCCTAATGGTATCTTCAAGCTTCACGTATTTTCCTTTGTAACCGGTAAATTGTTCAGCTACATGGAAAGGTTGACTGAAAAATCTTTGAATCCTTCTCGCGCGTCTTACTACAGTTTTATCTTCGTCCGAAAGTTCATCCATTCCTAAAATATTTATAATATCTTGGAGGTCTTTATATTGTTGGAGAATCTCTTTGCAATTTTTAGCAACTTCGTAATGTTCTTTACCTAAAATACCTGGTTCAAGAATTCTTGATGTTGAGTCAAGAGGATCAACTGCGGGATAAATTCCGAGCTCAGAAATTTGCCTGCTTAGTACGGTAGTAGCGTCAAGATGTGCAAATACCGCAGCCGGAGCTGGATCGGTCAAATCATCTGCGGGAACATAAATTGCCTGAACTGAAGTGATAGAGCCTTTATCAGTTGAGGTTATTCTTTCTTGAAGGGCTCCCATCTCGGTAGCAAGATTAGGTTGATAACCAACTGCAGATGGCATTCTTCCAAGAAGTGCGCTAACTTCAGAACCGGCTTGCGTGAAACGGAAAATATTATCAATAAATAATAGAATATCCCTTCCCTCTTCATCTCTAAAATATTCTGAAATGGTCAATCCTGTAAGAGCGACTCGCAATCTTGCTCCAGGCGGTTCGTTCATCTGTCCGAATACTAAAGCAGTTTTAGATAAAACGCCTGATTCTTTCATCTCAAGCCAAAGATCATTTCCTTCACGGGTTCTCTCTCCAACGCCCGCAAAAACAGAATAACCGCCATGTTCTTGAGCAATGTTGTGAATTAATTCCTGGATAATTACTGTCTTACCAACTCCTGCACCGCCAAATAAACCTGTTTTTCCGCCTTTTGAATATGGCTCAATCAAGTCAATTACTTTTATACCAGTTTCAAATATTTCACTTTTTGTCGATAAATTTTTAAATAGTGGCGCAGGACGATGTATTGGATATCTTTTCTCAGTCTTTATTTCTCCCAATCCATCAATACCGTCACCGATTACGTTAATTAATCTCCCTAATGTAGATGGGCCAACGGGAACAGAGATCGGGCTGCCAGTATCAATAGCTTCCATGCCACGTACCAAACCGTCGGTAGAATCCATTGCTATTGCTCGTACCCGGTCTTCGCCAAGATGCATTTGGACTTCGGCAATCAAATCTTCCTTCACACCTTCAGTGCTTATCCTCGGGATTTTGATTGCATTATATATTGTGGGTAATTTTCCTTCTTCAAACTCAAGGTCAATAACTGGACCTATTACTTGAATAATTTTTCCTTTTGTTTCGCTCATTTGAACCCTTATTGGTTAAAATTTTAGTTGTCAAATTTAATGATTAACATAAGACTTTACAAATATTCTGAGAGGATTTTTTATCAGAAAATTGCTCTTGCATGTTTATCGGCGTGATAAGAGCTTCTAACTAAAGGTGAAGATTCAACAATCTTAAAACCCATTTTAAGTCCTTCTACGTTGTACATTCTAAATTCTTCCGGAGTAACAAATCTGTCAACCGGCAAATGCAATTTTGTTGGTTGTAAATATTGCCCTATCGTTAAAATATCGCATCCATTATCTACTAAATCTCTCATCAATTCTAAAACTTCTTCTGTCTTTTCACCTATGCCCACCATTATTCCGCTTTTCATTCTCAAATTGTTTCCCTTGAACCACTTTATTAGGGCTAAACTTCTTTCATACTTTGCTTGAGGACGCACGGCGTGATATAATCTTGGTACTGTTTCCAAATTATGATTCAAAATATCCGGTGGATTCTTCATAATTATTTGAAAGACATTTTCATCACCTTTGAAATCCGGAATTAGAATCTCTACGGTCGTATCAGGCATACTTAAATTAATTAGTTTAATTGTTTCATTAAATATTGAGGCACCGCCATCCATTAACTCATCGCGATTTACAGAAGTAATAACTACATGTTTTAATCCAAGCTCTTTTACAGAATCTGCAACTCTTCTAGGTTCATTAATATCTAGTTCTGTTGGCATTCCAGTTTTAATATTACAAAATCCACAACTACGAGTACAAGTATCTCCTAAGATCATAAATGTCGCAGACCGATTATTCCAGCATTCCGCAATATTTGGGCATCGCGCTTCTTCGCAAACTGTGTGAAGATGTTGCTCGCGCATTAATGATTTCACATCATTATAATTCTCTCCGGAGGGCAATTTTACCTTCAACCAGTCCGGTCTTTTACCAAGAGGTATTTTAACTTTTTCAATCTCTTCTTTAAATGTTCTTTGATGTTGATTAATTATCATATAAATAATTTCCTTAAATTAAAATGCCTTACCGTTAAAATTCTCGAGTGTATCTTTTAAGAACTTTAAGAATTTCCCGCCCAACATGCCATCGACCAAGCGATGATCATGAGATAACGTTAAAGCCATTACTGGTTTTATTGCTATTGAGTCAGAGCCATCTACTTCAATAACAACTGGTTTTTTGGTTACAGTTCCAACTCCCAATATTGCTACTTCGGGTTGGTTAATGATAGGTGTACCGAAAATTGTTCCAAACACACCATAATTAGTTATCGTGAATGTACCATTTGTAATATCATCCGGAGTAAGTCTTTTAGATCTAGCTCTTTGGGCAAGATCGTTAATCGATTTTGCTAGTCCACTTAAGTTTTTTTCGTCCGCAGCTTTAATATTAGGAACTATTAATCCCGACGGTTCAACAGCAACTGCAATTCCAAGGTTTACATACTTTTTACGGATTATCGTTGTACCTTCAATTGTAGAGTTAACTAGTGGAAATTGTTGTAATCCCTGTACGCAAGCCCTTGCTATGAAAGGCATATAGGTTAATTTAATTCCCTCTTCCTTTAGATATTTTTCGCGGTTTTCTTGGATGAAATGATATATCTTGCTCATATCAACCTCAAGCATTGCTGAAACATGAACTGAAGTATCACGGCTGTTTATCATGTGTTGCATAATTCTTTGGCGTATATTATCCATCGGAATTATTTCAACTTCACTTGAATTATAAGCAGGTTTAATCGAATCATAATTGAAATTTGATTTATCATTTTCTCCTGGAGTATTGAGGACTAAACGTTCTTTAATTTCTCTTTGCTCCGGTTCAGATTTTTGTTGATTCCTTTTTTCTATGTAACTCAAAAGATCATTTTTAGTTATGCGTCCGCTTAAACCGGTACCTTTGATTTTCGCAAGTTCTTCAAATTTTACTTTTTCCTGCCTTGCTATATTCAATACTAAAGGCGATAAAAATGATGACGGTTCATTTTCAACGCTAGTAAATTCTTCAGGAGCCAATTTGCCGGAAGCAAAATTATCATGCATCAAAATAGGTTCAGTCTTTTCTTGATTACCTATTTTTGCTTGAATAACTTTTCCAGAGGATTCCGATGGATTCATCATTTTGTTATTCTTTAACGAATCGCTTGTAGAAAGTTTAGCTACTATAGTGCCGACATCAACTGTTTCCTGCTCGGCTATCAAAACTTCCGCTAATATTCCATCTGCCGGAGACGGAACCTCGGTATCAACTTTGTCGGTACTTATTTCAAAAATTGTCTCATCTTTTTTAATCTTATCGCCAACCTTTTTATGCCACTTGATGATTGTCCCTTCCATGACTGATTCCCCCATTTTGGGCATAATAATATCAATCAATTCTCCTTTGTTCAAAGAGCGCTCTTCTTGAATATTTTGTAGTTCACCATGTTCACTTGAGATAACTTTTTCTTGAGGTTTATTTGGTTCAATTATTTTCTGTTCAACTACGGGAGTTTTATCTTCGATTTTTTCTTGAACCGCGTTGTCACCTTCTCCGCTAATTACTGCTAGAGCCACTCCAACTGCAACAGTATCGCCTTCCTTAAAATTAATTTCCGAGAGAATTCCTTCGGCTGGTGATGGAATTTCCGTATCAACTTTATCAGTACTTATCTCAAGAATTATTTCATCACGCTTAACGGGATCGCCTTTTTTCTTATGCCATTTTATAATAGTTCCTTCGTTTATGCTCTCACCCATTTTTGGCATTACAACATCCATTTTGTTGCTCCTAAATTCAAATTATTTTATTAAAATTCTAAAAGCTCTTTAATTCCCTGAAAAATTTGTTCTCTATTAGGTAAAATAACATTTTCCAAAATAGGTGAGTAAGGAACAAATGCATCCTTAGCTGCAATTCTTTTTACGGGACCATCAAGAAATTGGAAACAATTATCCGCTATCCTTGCCACAACCTCTGCGCCAAACCCACCCGTGAGCGTATCTTCATGCACGACAATTGCCTTGTTAGTTTTTTTCACTGAGTTAAAGATGGTTTCTTCATCTAACGGAATTATAGTCCGCAAATCAATTACTTCAACTGAATATCCTTCATCTTCAAGTCTGCGAGCTGCAAAAACAGAATCCCAAAGAGAAGCTCCATAAGATATTACTGTTAAGTCACTTCCCTCCTTAACAACTTTTGCTTTTCCGAATGGAACTAGATAATCTTTATCAGGTGAAGCAGACATGGCAAAACTTTGCCGGTACAATCCTTTGTGCTCACAAAATAAGACTGGGTCATTTAATCGGCAAGCGGTTTTTAAAAGTCCTTTTGCATCAGCTGCGTTTGATGGATAAGCAATCAAAATTCCCGGAAGGTGAGAAAATATAGACTCAATATTCTGGCTGTGATAAAGCCCTCCGCGTATATATCCGCCTACTGCAACACGCGTAACAACAGGCGCCGACCAATGATTATTGGATCGGTATCTTATTGTTGTTAATTCATCCTTGAATTGCATAAATGCAGGCCAAATATAATCTCCAAATTGGACCTCAACAACCGGCTTCAATCCAGATAAAGCCATACCAGTAGCTACACCTATAATGCTTGCTTCAGCAAGCGGGGAATTAAAAACTCGGTCGAATCCAAATTTTGTAGAAAGCCCTTTTGTAGCGGTAAATACACCGCCTTTACTGTCTGCAACATCTTCACCAAAGACAAAAATATTTTTGTTAAATTCCATTTCTTCATGCAGCGCATGGTTGATTGCATCTACCATTACAACCGGCTTACCGGAAGGAATGGATTTTTCATATTCCAATTTTTCTTTTAATCCACTTTCATCAAAAACGAATCTGGCTGCGCTTTCTGGAGTAGGATCCTTTTCTTTGATAGCTCGCTCTGCGGCATTATCAATTTCTGTATGCACATCAAGTTTCATTGTTTCATATTCTTCCTTAGTTAGAAAACCCTCTGCGATTAATTTTTTAGACAATTTCTCAATCGGACAGTTTCTTAAATCTTCTTCCAATTCCTTCGGATCTCTGTATTTCTTTTGATCGTCAGATGATGAATGTGAAAGCAAACGAACTACATCTGCTTCAATTAATGCAGGTCCTTTTCCATCCTTAATATATTTTATTGATTCTTGAACAGCATCAAATGATTCTTGAAAGTTTGTTCCGTCAATTCTTAGACGGTGAAGATCAGCATATCCGCTCATCATTTCTGCTATCGAATGTTTTTTCCCTCCTGTTTGAAGTTGAACCGGAACAGATATTGCATATTTATTATTTTCGATTACAAACAAAACTGGAAGTTTCTCACGGCTTGCCCAATTTACCGCTTCGTGGAACTCACCCTGACTTGTCGTACCTTCTCCGCTGCTAACGTAAGAAATATTTCGCTCACCGCCTTTAACAATCGCTAATGCTGAACCAACAGCGTTGAGAAACTGAGTCCCGGTAGGACTTGATTGTGTCGGAAGGTTAATCCTTCTCAATCCCCAATGACATGGAAGCTGTCTTCCTCCGGTTGAGGGGTCTGCTGCCTTAGCAAAACATTGAAGAAAAAATTCTTCTGGAGTTAATCCTACAGAAAGAGCAACTGCTAAATCCCTATAATAAGGATACAGCCAATCCTTATTTGCATCTAATGAAAAGCCAACAGCTACTTGAATAGCTTCGTGCCCGGCACCTGCTATATGGAAAAAGGTTTTTCCCTGACGCAGCAAATTCATCGATTTAGTATCAATACCTCTTGCAAGAAGCATCAAACGTAGAGCCTTTAATAATTCTTCTTTTGTTAAATGCTTTTGTTGTATGGATAAAACTTTTCCGGCTATTTCGGGTTTTCCGTTATCGTTATTAGAGACTTCTTTATTACTCAAAGTAGAAACTGGCTTATCAATCGAACCATTCCCGGATGTATTCTTTTTAGCCATATCGACCTTTCTTAGTTTGCTGTTTGTAATATTGTTGATGCTAGAGCTTCTTTTGGAAGCTTAGTCGTTTCTGTGTAACCAAATATTTCCCTGAAGTTTTCCGCTAAAAGATTTTTAACTTCCAGTATATCTAGCTTTTTTCCTAATTCTTTTTCTAATGAGGTAACTTGCTTGTCATAAATTCCGCAAGGAACTATGCCATTAAAAAGAGATAAATTTGTATTCACATTAAAAGCAAAACCATGCATAGTTATCCAATGACTGACCTTAATACCGATTGCGGCAATTTTTCTGTCCTCAATCCAAACACCGGTATATTTTGAGTCTCTTATTCCTTCCAAACCGTAATGTGCGCATGTTTTTATTATTACTTCCTCAAGTGCTCTTAAATACTTATGAGTGTCTCGATACCAAAGGTTCAAATCAATTATAGGATATCCGACAATTTGCCCCGGACCGTGGTAGGTTATGTCGCCTCCTCTATCTATCTCATAAACAGAAATATTGTTATGATCTAAATAATCTTTTGAACCTATTAAATGAGCTTTATCGGCGGTTTTACCAAGTGTATAAGTATTTGGGTGTTCTAAAAGAAAAAATACATCTTCAATTTTATTTTCGTGTCTTATTTGTAATATTTCCTTTTGTAGATCCCAAGCTTCTTGGTAATCAATAAAGCCGAGGTCGCAAATATTAATATTCTTCTTTTGTTTAAGTCCTGACATTAAAACTCTAAAATTAAATGTGAATCGCCTCACCGTAAGCTGCAGCTGCGGCTTCCATGATTGACTCTGACAAGGTTGGATGAGCATGAACTGTTCTAAAGATTGATTCAGCAGTAGCTTCGAGAGATTTTGCAATGCCGATTTCAGCAATTAGTTCTGTAGCCTCCGGTCCAATAATATGCGCTCCAAGAATTTCACCGTACTTAGCATCAAATATTAGTTTAACAAATCCTTCTCTTTCACCGACGGCAAAAGCCTTGCCGCTTGCCATGAATGGAAACTTGCCTATCTTTATTTCATAACCTGCTTCGCGGGCTTTTGCTTCAGTCAAACCTATACTGGCAACTTGTGGCTGACAGTAAGTGCAGCCGGGAATATTATTATAATCAATATCCGGAATTTTCAATCCTTTAATTTTTTCAATGCAATGAATTCCCTCATGCGACGCAACATGCGCTAGCCATGGTGGTCCAATTACATCACCGATAGCATAAATCCCTTTTACGTTTGTTTCATAAGTAGATTTATTAACTTTTATATGGTTCTTATGGATTTCCACTCCAAGTTCCTCAAGCCCGAAACCTTCAATGTTTCCTGTTACTCCGATTGCGCTTAAGACTTTATTCGCCGATAATTCTTTCTTTTCGCCATTTATCTGTATAGTTACGAAAACTCTATCTCCTCTAACTTCAGCCTTTTCTACGGCTGCTTTCGTTAATATTTCTATCCCTCTTTTCTTCAATATTTTGGCTAAAGCGTCAGAAATTTCTTTGTCTTCAATTGGAAGAATAGAATCCATCATCTCCAAAACTGTGACCTTAGTTCCTAATACTGAATAAAAATATGCAAATTCAATTCCGATTGCGCCTGCTCCAATTATGATTAATTCTCTTGGTTGTTCCTGCAAAATCATTGCTTCTGTACTGGTTATAATATCCTTTCTGTCAACCGGGATTGTAGGTAGAATCCGTGGTCTTGCTCCGGTAGCAACTATAATTTTATCGGCAGAAAGAGTTTGAATTTTCTTTCCAACTTCGTCAAAAATAGCAATCTCATTAGCAGATAGTAGTTTGCCATATCCTCGCACTCTATCAATCTTGTTTTTTTTAATAAGCATTTCAACATTTTTCGTTATGCGGTCGGAAATATCTCTACTTCTTGCAATAATTCTGTTAAAATCGAACTCCAAACCAGTTACTTTTATCCCAAAATCAGTTGCGTGATTTTTTATATTATCATATATCTCTGCATTACGTAAAAGGGATTTAGTCGGAATACATCCCCAATTCAAACAAATTCCCCCTAATTTTTCCTTGTCAATTACAACAGTTTTAAAGCCTAGTTGGGCAGCCCTGATTGCGGCAACATAACCTCCAGGCCCACCACCTAATATGGCAACCTCGTATTGATTACTCATTTAAAGGATTTCCTATTTTTTATTAAATTGTTTTGAAATATAAATAACTATATTTAAAAATAGAAATTCATTCTCCCTCCGTGGTACTTGCATAACATGTTTTGTGACCTACAAGTCAAATTGATATTTTCATCATCATTTGTTCCATAAAAAAGAAAATATCTCCACAGATTTCCCAAAGGTGGTAAAATTATATTCTATTATTAACTTGATTGCTATTAACTTTTGGCAAGAGAATTGATATTTATAAATATCAAATTAGAAAAGATAAATTACAAATGTTTAATGAAGAAAATTTTCATCTCCCTCTTTTGCCCATTAGAAGCGCGGCGAAATTGTTAAATATTTCTGTTCACACTCTAAGAATGTATGAAAAAGAAGGTTTAATTATCCCATTTAAAAAAGAATCAAGCCACCGCTTATATTCAAATTCGGACATTGAGCGACTGAAATGCATTAGAAGTGCTATCAACGAAAGCAAAATAAGTATTGCTGGAATCAAAACCATTTATTCAATGATCCCGTGCTATGAAATTGTAAATTGCACCCAAACTGAACGAGAAAATTGCTCTGCTTTCAAAAATCACTCAAAACCCTGCTGGAATTTTAACCATAAGGATAATCCATGTCAAACCAGGGATTGTAGAAGTTGTTCAGTTTATAATAATTATTCAGAATGTGGAAGGATTAAAGAATTAATCCAGAATATAATTAGCCAGAATTAAATAAACTCTCTTATGAGATTTTATGTAGCGCAATTTAACCGGCAATCTCTCCCAAAATTTCTTTTAACAAATCATAAAACTTTCCAACGGTTTCAATATTCACCCTCTCATCTGGGGAGTGGGCACCCTGAATTGTAGGACCAAAAGAAACCATATCAAGCCCAGGAAATTTATCACCGAGTATGCCGCATTCCAATCCTGCATGAATTGCTTTTATTTCAGGTTTCTTATTAAACAATTTTACAAAAACATCCTTAGAAACCTTTAGAATTTTCGAATCTAAATTCGGCTTCCATCCGGAATAGCCGTCGCCTGTTTTCACAATTGCGCCTGATAACTTAAATGTCGATTCTACACTTTGAGCGATATATTTTTTTGCACTGTCGATCGAACTTCTCTGACTTGTTCCTACAACTATTTCATTTCCCTCAAATGTAATTGTTGCAACATTAGTCGAAGTCTCGACTAATTCCGGAATGTCTTGACTCATTGCTACAACACCATGAGGAAGTGATAAAAGTACGTTAATAATTTTATCCTTAAAATTATTTGTGAATACTCTTTTGGTATCCGTTTCACATTTATTAAACTCAATTTTTAATTTATTGTCCGCTCTATTAAACTCATTTAAAAAGCCTGATTGAATATCTTTTAAAATTGCCGCTATTGCTTTTTCTTCTGATGGATTAACGAAAATTATTGCCTCCGCTTCCCTTGGAATAGCGTTTCTTTTACTTCCACCTTCAATTTTCGCAAGATAAAAATCAATGTTTTCCAATGCTTTTAGAGATCTTGCTAATAATTTAATTGCGTTAGCGCGGCCTGTATTTATATCCAAACCGGAATGTCCACCTTTAAGTCCTGTAACTAATACCTCATAAGCAATTTTATTATCAGGAGCTTCTTGAAAATCGGGTTTAAATAAACCTGCAGTATCAATCCCTCCGGAGCATCCTACATAAAAAGCACCGTCTTCTTCAGAATCTAAATTCAATAATATTTTACCAGTTATAAAACCCGGCTGTAAATTGTTAGCTCCGGTTAAACCAGTCTCTTCATCAATTGTCAAAAGGATTTCCAATGGACCATGAGTAAAATACTTATCTGTGCCGGCAGCAAGCGCGGCAGCTACGCCTATTCCGTTATCGCCTCCTAAAGTAGTTCCATCGGCTGTTACCCAACCATCTTCCTTTAATAATTTAATGGGATCTTTTTCAAAATCATGTTTTGTCCCTTTATTTTTTTCACAGACCATATCAATATGACCTTGCAAAACAACGACTGGGGATTTCTCAAAACCTTTTGTTGCAGGAATTGAGATAACTATATTTCCAACCTTATCAACTTTATAATTAAGACTATTTCTGGTTGCAAAGTTTTTAATGTGTTCAATAATTTTACCTTCCTTTTTTGAAGGACGAGGCACCTGCGCTATTTCATAAAAATATTTCCATAATAACTCAGGCTGCAAATCTTGAATAAAATCTTCAGACATTTTATCTCCTTACTAATTTATCTTAGACAAGTAACTTTTGGTTACGAAATAACTTCTGCTGCATTTTGTTTAGCAGCAAGTCTTGCATTTTTTCTATCCATATCAGTTAGAAATCTTTTACGAACTCTAATGCTTTGCGGAGTAACCTCGACATATTCATCATCGGTAATCCACTCAATTGCCTGTTCCAAAGTCAATATCGTTGGTGGCTCCAGTCTTATCGCTTCGTCAGCTCCTGAAGAACGCATATTTGTAAGCTGTTTAGTTTTAGTTACGTTTACATGCATATCGTTGTTCCTGGAGTTTTCTCCGACAACCATTCCTTCATAAACACGGGTACCGTGGTCTACAAAGAAAACAGATCTTTCTTGCAGCTTAAACATTGCGTAAGAAGAAGCAGTGCCACCTTCCATTGCAACTAAAGCGCCTCTTTGGCGGTGGATCATTTCACCTTTGAAAGGTTCATATCCGTTAAAATTATGATGTAGAATCCCCGTACCCTTTGTGTCTGTCATAAACTCTGCACGGTAGCCTATTAAGCCGCGTGAAGGGATAATAAATTCTAAACGGGTGTTATTGTTAAAAGTAAGCATGTTTTTCATTTCAGCTTTTCTTTTGCCAAGCTTTTCGATAACTACACCAACAAATTCATCCGGCACATCAATAATTACATGCTCCATCGGTTCGGATAAAACATCGTGAACCTTTTTATAAATAACTTCCGGCCTGCTTAATTGCATCTCATAACCTTCACGCCTCATGTTCTCAATTAAGATTGCTAAATGAAGTTCCCCTCTACCGCTAACCTTAAATGTATCCGGTGAATCAGTCATTTCAACTTTTAGACTTACATTGGATTTTAATTCTCTTGAAAGTCTTTCGCTTATATTTCTTGTAGTAACATACTTTCCCTCTTGTCCGGCAAAAGGAGAATTATTCACCATAAAGTTCATGGTAATTGTAGGTTCATCAATTGCAACGAACGGAAGCTGTTCAGGCTTAAGAGGGCTAGTGATAGTATCACCGATGTCAACATCCTCTAATCCAGCTATAGCTCCAATATCTCCCGCTGAAATTTCTTCAGTGTCAACGCGTTTAATATTTTCAAAAAGATATAGCTTTGAAACTTTAGCATTAGTCTTATCGCCATCTTTAGTAATAAGAATAATATTATCCCCCACTTTAGCAGAGCCGTTATGAATTCTTCCGATTCCAATTCTACCTAAATAATCGTTATAATCAATTGCAGATATAAGCATTTGGAAAGGGTTTTCGAGATCACATTGCGGAGCTGGTACTTTATTAATAATTGAGTCAAACAGCGGCGCAAGACTTACATTTTCATCTTCAAGGTTAACTTTTGCAATACCCTCTTTAGCAATTGCATAGACAAATGGGAAATCAAGTTGATCTTCAGTTGCGCCCAAGGAAATAAAAAGATCGAATACTTCATTAAGTACTTCGTTTGGACGTGCGTCTTTACGATCAATTTTATTTATGACTACGATTGGCTTTAGATTTAAGTCGAGGGATTTCTTTAAAACAAACTTTGTCTGTGGCAACGGACCCTCTGCAGCATCCACAAGCAGAAGAACGCCGTCAACCATTCTTAAAGTCCGTTCAACTTCTCCGCCAAAATCGGCGTGACCGGGAGTATCAATGATATTAATTTTAACCCCCTTATACTTTACGCTTAAATTTTTTGCAAGTATGGTTATTCCTCTTTCTTTTTCGAGAGCATTGGAATCCATTACCCTTTTGTCGATGTGCTGATTCTCTCTCCAGGCGCCGGTTTGTTTAAGCATGTGATCAACCAAAGTAGTCTTACCGTGATCGACATGCGCTATTATTGCGATGTTTCTAATATCGTTTCTAAAATTATTCACATTTTTCCTTAGTTTTAAAAATTTGAAGTACAAATATAAATAATGCGAGAGGGATAAACAATGAATTAAGCTATACTGCGGACCTTACCAAATCAAAGTATTTTTGATTATTTGTAAAATTTAATTGTTGGAGAATAAAATAATGTTTAAGCAGAAACTCTATTTAGTTTTTCCCATATTTAGAGGGCCAACAAAAGTAAATTATCAAGTAATAATTTGGGTGTTTAAGGCAATTTCTTCAAGTATAGATGAAACTCTCAAACAATCTTTTATATCGCCACTAAAGACGATTGATTTCCCTTTTACGTGAACTTCAAAAGCATGTGCCCTAGCTTTTTCAAACGAACAATTGATAGCTTTAACCAATTGTAATATGACATCGTCAAAAGTATGCCAGTTGTCATTGAATAAGACTACCTTGCTGATTGTCTTTATAGAAACTTCACTTTCAGAATCAAAATCACTTAAAGGGTTATTTATTACTTCTTTTTCCACAACAATTTCTTATTATATTAACATTATAATTTAAATAAATTTTTACTGGTTTTCACTCCAGTAAATAATACAACAATTAAGAAAAAAATAAGACAATTCATTTTGGAAATATTTTAGCCTTAATCTAAAACAAATTAATAATAATTCTCCCAAAATTATGAATGCACTCTGAATGCACTGAATGCGCACCAACAAACCTTCTAATAATCTTATCCTCTGTATACCTCCCCTTAAACAAACTGTAGTAATGTAAACCCAAGCCTAATTTCATTGATTTGATTTTATATCAGTGTATGTTTATATTTTACACAAAAATTAAATTAAAAAGGAGGGTAGATGAAAGTTGCAGTTTGTGTAAGTCATGTTCCGGATACAGCCACAAAAGTCAAAATAGGACAAGATGAAAAACATATTGATCCTGCAGGTGTTGTATTTATAATCAATCCTTATGATGAGTTTGCCGTTGAAGAGGCATTAAAAACAAAAGAAAAATTTGGCGGTGAAGTTGTTGCAATAAGCGTAGGAAATGATAATAGTAAAGAAACATTAAGAAAAGCTTTAGCAATGGGTGTTGACAAAGGAATATTGTTAAAGACTGATAAGTCTTTAGATTCAGTTGGAATTTCTAAAGCATTAGCCGAAGAATTGAAAAATCAACAATTCGATATAGTCTTTATGGGAAAACAATCGGTTGATTATGATGACTCGATTGTCGGACAATTGACCTCTGAGTTCTTAGGATATTCTTGTATTTCAAATGCTGTTTATCTAAATATTGAAGGACAAAAAGTTATTGCTGAAAGAGAAATCGAAGGCGGTAAAGAAGTAGTTGAATCCGAGCTGCCGGTTGTAATTACAACTCAAAAAGGTTTAAATGAGCCGCGTTATGCTTCTCTAAAAGGAATAATGGCATCAAAGAAAAAAGAGATTTTAGAAAAGCCTATCGTTGAAACTACTAACCATACAGAAGTAGTAAAAATGAGAAAACCTGCAGCAAAACAACCCGGAAGAATAATCGGGACTGATGTTTCGGCAGTTCCTGAGTTAGTAAAACTACTCCATGAAGAAGCAAAAGTAATTTAATTAAAAGGAGATATTATATGTCTAAAGTTGTGTTGGCAATTCTTGAACAGAGAGAAAATAAGTTAAAGAAAGTATCCTTTGAAGTCGTAAGTTTTTCAAAAAATATCGCTACAAAACTAAATACTGAGGTTGTAGGCGTAGTAATAGGAAATGATATTCAGAACTTAAATGATATTTCAAAATATGGAATTTCAAGAGTTCTTCATTACAAAAACGAATCACTTACAAATTATTCAGCCTCAGCATACACCGATTTGGTATATGAAGCAGTAAAGGAAACTGACGCTGAGTATTTAATCTTTGGTGATACAGCATTAGGAAAAGATTTGGCTCCGCGCATAGGCGCTCGTATAGATGCTGGTTGCATTATGGATTGTGTCAGTGTTGATTTTGCCGGAAATCCACCTTTATTTACTCGTCCCGTTTATGCTGGAAAAGCTCTTGTGGATGTTAAATTTAATTCTGATAAGAAAGTCGTTACAATCCGCCCAAATGTTTTCAAGGCTCAAATCTCGGAAGTACCACAAGAATTGAAGATTGAAACAAGAGATGTCTCAAATCCTAATTTGAAAACAAAGGTCGTTGAATACAAAAAATCTGAAGGCAAGCTTGATGTTGCGGAGGCCGATATTATTGTCTCTGGAGGAAGAGGATTAAAAGCTCCTGAAAATTTTAACCTAGTTGAGAACTTAGCCGATGTTTTAGGAGCAGCAGTTGGTGCATCTAGAGCTGCTGTTGATGCAGGTTGGAGACCACATAGAGAACAAGTTGGCCAAACCGGGAAAACTGTGTCACCATCACTTTATATAGCTTGTGGAATTTCAGGCGCAATTCAACATTTAGCAGGAATGTCTTCCTCTAAGTATATTGTTGCAATAAATAAGGATAAGGACGCACCTATATTTACAGTAGCTGATTATGGGATTGCCGGAGATGTATTTGAGATATTACCCGCTTTGACTGAAGAGATAAAAAAAGCTAAAGCATAATCAATTTGGAGTTTAATTTGCAAAAAGTTCAATGTGAAATTCTCGGTTTATCGTCTAGCCCATCAGCCGGAGGCGCTTACGCAATTCTACTTAAGGAAACCGGAGGAGCCAGAAGATTACCAATTATCATCGGAGCTTTTGAAGCTCAGGCAATTGCGCTTGAAATTGAAGGAATAAAACCGCCAAGACCTCTTACTCACGACTTATTAAAGCAGGTAATTGAAAATCTTGGCGGTACAATAAATGAGATTGTAATTGATGAACTTAGAGAAAATACTTTTTATGCAAAAATTATATTGGAAATCTCGGGTCTAACTAATGAAATTGATAGCCGTCCTAGCGATGCCATAGCATTAGCAGTAAGAACTCAATCTCCGATTTACGTCATGGAGTCAGTTATGGAAACTGCTGCATTTATTCCATCGGATGAACCAGGGAAAGATCCATTTGAAGAAAAAGAAGAGTATCCTGATGAGAAAGAAACCCAAATTCCTAAAACAAAAGAAGCAATGCTAGCAGCACTTCAAAACAAATTAAGAGAAGCCATTGAAGCCGAAGAGTATGAGAGAGCGGCAAAATTACGAGACGACATCCAAAGACTTTCGGGAAGTAATTAAATATTTTAGAAATAACCGTACAATAAAATTAGGTAAATATTTTTCCCCCTATTTGACATTCCAAGCATTTTTCTTTGATACAATAACTCCTAAATAATTCGATCATCCCCTGGTAAAGCACACTTCGTTTCCAAGCATCATTAAGTGATAAAGTTGAAGAAATTTCATTAACTAAGCTATTATCGCTTACTTGATAATAATTTAGATAAAGTGAAAGTACTTTTTGTAATAACTCCTTTTTGCCGAATAAATCAAAGTAAACTAAAATTATTGGTAAAATAATATTTATAATTATTTCATCGGAGCGAGAAATTCCAATGAAGTAATTTATTTGTTCGTTCGCCGGTTGATCGTAAACATAATGGTTTGCCCAGTAGCCATATCCAGGAACAATTATTAGAGAGCGAAGTTCTTTTGGAAGATCTTTTAATTCAAAGTTTTCAATCTTATTAATAATCTTGCCGAATAAATTTTCTTTAAGAATCCGATGCAACAATTGTACGCCTCCGGCTAAACGAATCGTCGGAAAATTTTGCGGTCGCATCTTAAAAAAGTGCCATTGTGTCGAGTGAAATATTTGACCATCGTAGATTGGCTTAATTTCTAACCAGTGTTGATAAAGTTCTCTGATGTATGTGGAAGTTTCTGCATCTGGCATCTGATCAACTTCAGGCAAAAGGCCACTGATTTTAAACAATGCGGTTTCTATATATTTTATAAAATTATTTTGATGAACA
The DNA here is from genome assembly GCA_021778375.1 of Bacteroidota bacterium. Classification (GTDB taxonomy): domain Bacteria; phylum Bacteroidota; class Ignavibacteria; order Ignavibacteriales; family Ignavibacteriaceae; genus FEN-1297. The sequence goes on along the minus strand of JAJYCM010000005.1, from coordinate 2,195 downwards.
AAAAGATTAAAGAATTTAATATCGGCAGCCTTCGTAAGATTTTTCATCATCTCTTTGTTTTTTGAGTACCCAAGTGCTTCAAAGAGTGATTCATAAATTAATTGATGCCATATTTCTTTGTCATTAAAATCTTTTTGAGTAAATGTTTTATTAAAAAATCTTTCGTCAAAGTCATATCCAATTATAGGTTCTTTTATCGCTAGTTCATTGAAGTAAGAAATTTCTTTTAACCTTGAAAGCATTTTATCGCATTTATATTTGAACCTTTTTAATCCTAGGTCATAAATAAAATTTAATTTTTCCTTTCCATCTACTATCCTATTTACATCCACACAAGGCATTTTTTTCATCCTATTACTTCGCTCGGATAATATTGCTTTCTGAACATTAGTTTTAAGATCATCTCTAAGGAATGATGAAATAGCAAGGGAAGGAATTTTTCTGCCGTCTTGTGAAAGCACAAAATTTTGTTTTGAATTATTATTTAGTACAACATGCAGAATTACTTTATTGTAGTTTTTGTTTGATCTATGTTTATGATTTTCCCAGTCAGATTTGTAAAGGTCAATTTCTACGTCGCCAATGTATGTGATATTCCCAATTTTAATTCGCGCGTGAAGAAAATCCGGTCCTTCTGTATCTGTATTCTCCACACCGGAAGATAGGACTTCAATTTGTTGAGCATCGCCAGTCTTTAGACTTTTATCAAAATTTTGATTTTTCCAGATTTCATATAGGAATTTTTCCCGAATTTTCACTTTCCTGTTCATTTTCAGTTCCCTCTTTTATCTTTAATAGAAAAAATAAAACTGACCTTTTTATCTTTACCGTCTGCAACCCTGCCGGTAAAATCTAAATGACTGACCTCAAACTAAATAAAATTTTAATTTTTCAAAATAGAATGGACAAGATTATTATAGCCCTTTATTTCATTCTTTGCGGCCAATGCAAAATCCTTTTCTTTTGATTTATAGATTATTCCTCTACTTATATTCACAAGATAATCATTTCTATTTGCCGAATTTAATGCACTAACTACCTCCTCTATACTTCCTCCTTGTGCGCCAACCCCCGGAATAAGTAGCGGAAGATTTCCAATGAGGTTAATGTTTTCTTTTAATTCTTCAATTTTTGTTGCCCCAAAAACAATTCCGCAGTTATTTAACTTATTCCACTGGTTAACCTTTGCTATAACTTCCTGAAAAAGATATGAGCCATCATCAAGTTTCAATTTTTCAAAATCTTCAGAACCAGCATTCGAAGTTAGAGCCAATATAAAAATCATTTTGTCTGAAAATGAAATGAACGGATCTACGGAATCCTTTCCCATATATGGATTAACTGTTACTGAGTCAAATTTGAAATGATCAAATACTGCCTTAGCATACATTTGAGAAGTATTTCCTATATCTCCTCGCTTAGCATCAGCTATTGTTAATACATCATCAGGTATTAACGAAATTGTTTCTAACAAATTTTCTAAACCGCGATTTCCATCTTTTTCATAGAATGCAAAATTGATTTTATAGCTGGCAGCGAATTCTGCAGTGTTTTCAATTATTTGTCTGTTAAATTCTACAATAGGATTGTTCAAACTATTTAAATGTTGTGGAATTTTTTCTATATCAGTATCAAGACCTACACAGATGAACTTCCCTTCCCCATTTTTCTTATTTAATTTATCTTGTGCTTTCATTTTTTCCCAAAGTTCTTAAACATCATAGATTCGACAGGAAACTCGGTTCTTTTATTGTATTTTGCGCTTTTCTTTTTATTATATGGAGTTTCAATTTCACCTGAAATTTCGAAATAAATAATTTGACCAATAGGCATGCCTTTATATATTTTCACAGGTTGCTTTACCGATATTTCTAATGTCCATGTATTACAAAAACCAGCATCTCCCTTTCCTGCTGTAGAATGAATATCAATCCCTAGCCTTCCAATACTCGATTTTCCTTCAACAAAAGGCACGTAATTCTTTGTTTCAGTGTATTCTTCCGTTACGCCCAGATAAAGTTTCGAAGGTATTAAGATGTAACCTTCGTTAGGGATTTCAAATCTTGATATTTTGTTGTGAATCTTTGCATCCAGGATATCATTATCATAAACAGAAAGCCATTTGCCTAAATGGACATCATAACTATTACTGCCTAAATTATCCCTATTGAAAGGCTCAATCACAATAGATCCTT
>JAJYCM010000166.1 GCA_021778375.1 Bacteroidota bacterium | reverse complement strand
CGTAAGGTGACTTATTAAGTTTATGTGATCGTAAAGCGGAAACATATTAACAGGTATTCTAATTGTCATTGAACCGCAGAGCGGTGGCATATTAGTAGAAAGATAACATTGGAAATATTAAAGCTCCGGAGGAGCGACACATGAATCTAATTGTATTAATCATTATTTTATAATTCCTAATAATATTATTAAAAGGAATTACAAAGTGGCAAATACATTTTCTCAATTATATGCCCAAATAATATTTTCCCCTCAGGGCAGGCAAAATCTAATTCAAGAGCGTATAAAAAGCGATGTTTATAAATACATCGTAGGAATAATCAAGAATAAAGATCAAAAACCAATGATTATTAACGGTATGCCTGATCATGTACATCTTTTTATTGGATTTTCACCCGACATATGCATATCAGATTTAGTAAGAGAAATTAAATCTAACTCGACCAATTATATTAATGAACAAAAATTAGTTGCCGGTAAGTTTTCATGGCAAAAAGGATTCGGAGCTTTTACATATAGCAAATCTCAGGTATCCAAGGTTATAAACTATGTACAAAAGCAGGAAGAACATCATAGAAAAAAATCATTTAAAGAAGAATATATGGAATTACTTGAAAAATTCGATGTCGATTACAAAGAAGAATATTTATTCGAATGGTATAGTTAGTTTTTGTTTCGATTCTTACTACTACTAATGTTTCGCCACTCTGTGGCTCTTTTATTTTTTTTGTAATTTTATCTACTAATGTGCCGCCCCGCTGGGGCTTTTTGATTTTCTCTACTGATGTATCATCGCACAATTTGATAACCACAATTATTAGCATGAAAATCAAAGGTCATAATCTATTTTGGAAACCAGTGTCCTGACTAGCTCTACGTTTAAGTCACCTTGAATTACATAATATTTAGACATAAATTATTAGTATTGTTTTCTTTATATTGAATTACAATACAATCATTATTTCTAATTCACTTTACGCAGGATTTCTCTTTGGAGTAATGGAATGTTGGAATAATGGAGAATAGGCCTATTCCACTTCTGTTCTTCCCAAAAGGTTGCGTAATATGAGTTATTAAATTAAGTTTTCTTGCCTTTTTGACATTGAAGGAAAGTGAATTAAAAGGATTCTCTCAAAAATATTTTGCCTTATTTTATATCAACAATTTCATTTTGGGACAGAAAAAACACAATAAATTATTAAATACAGTCAAATTTGTGTGCGTCTATCACATTTGGGATAGTCGCACGAATATTGCTTGTTAAAAGGTAATTTTTCCATTAAGGTTTTATATGAGTGGTTCTCAAATGCTTTTAGTCATGGGTGGACTTATTCTTATTTCGTTTTTAGGGCTAAATATTAATAGATCAATAACTAATGCACAGGTGCAAACTTATAATGCTGAATACATTGCTACTGCCACAGCTATCGGTCAAAGTGTTTTAAATAGAGTGACTACCAAAGCTTTTGATAAGAACACGGTTTCTAATCCTGTTTATTCACAGGGACTTTTTACGCCGGCAGATTCATTAGCGCCGCCGCAAGGAAAACAGGTCAGTGACTTTAACAATATTGATGACTTTAATAATTATACCGAAGTCGATTCTACTCCCCGTACTGATAATTACACGGTTAGAGTTAAGGTTAATTATGTTGATGATAATAATTCTACTACCATTCTATCGACGACTTCCAGAACAAAAAGAATCCAGGTAGCTGTAACTAATCCTATGATGAAAGATACTGTGTATTTATATTCTTATAAGAGTTATTAAATGGATAAAGCATTATGAATGAAACTTTAGATATTGTGGGGTCATCCATAATAGGCGGCTTTATTCTCATAATGCTGATCGGTGTTACACTGAATTATAGCAGTAAAAATCAAGAAACAAAGCTGAGCGAAATATCCCAATATTCAATGGCTAGTGTCGGAAGTATATTATCAAATGATTTCGACAAGCTGGGTTATAGGGTTTCCGGCAATAAAATTTTGAGTATTACTTCTAATTCAATTTCTTTCCTTGGCGATATTAATAATGATGGAACTGCTGATACAATTAGCTATTCAACTGTTCAGCAAAATAATACATTGAATCTTAAAAGATATGTTGGAAATTCAAAAAGTTCATTCTGGATTTTCCCCATACAAAGTTTGAAAATAAATGGAATCGACAGTTCGGGAAATTCAACGTTTACTATCAATAATATAAAGGGAATTTCTGTTTCAATTTTTTTATCTCAGCAGACGATGAGTAATTCTCAAACAAAAGTAGGCGCATTTTGGGAAAGAGCTTTTTATCCTAAGAATTTGTAATGATATAATGAATCAAAAGAAAGTTTACAAGGATTAAGTATTTATGGGAAGAATGGTATTAATATTATTGCTGGGCGGAGGAATGCTTTTCTCCATTGCGAATTTAAATATCAACACCAGCAATGTTGCAATGGCTACTAATGCCTACTCGGAATATCAAAATACACAGGCAAAAGACTTCGCGCGAAGCGGCGTTGAAATAGCAATTAAAGACTTGTCCATTGATACTACTTATACGGGCACTACCAGCAAACAGCTCACGGGCGGAACCGTAACCATTACAGTACAAAATACTACAAGCCAATTTTACAAAGGCCCTAATATGAGTTTATCAAGCGCCAGATTGATTACGGCTGTAAGCCAAGTGGGAAGCCAGGTCGATACAGTAAGAACAGTTATTCAATTGCCGACTTCTTCAGGCACTCCAATTGTTCCTCCGTTTCTAAATTATGCTGTAGCAACAGGGGGGACATTTACTATGAATGGAAATGTTACTATCAGAGATGATTACAATTCTCAATGGAATGCAAACATTCATACAAATAATAATTTTCAAATGAATGGAAATAATACCATAAAGGGATTCTTAACTTATGTGGGAAGTGCGTTGTCGAACCCAAGCTCGCGTTTAAATACAAACATTGTCCCGAATCAAAATCCTAACAATTTAGTTTCACATAGTCAGGGACCGGCGGTTACAATTCCGCAGTTTAATCCTGATACTTATAAAAATGAAGCCGGATTAACATATACAAGTAATGCTACTTTGAAGGGTAATATAACCCTTGGCAGCAAGGCTAACCCGGAAATAATTTACGTCAATGGCGATTTAAACTTAAACGGAAATACTACTTTAACCGGATACGGTATCTTTATTGTAAAAGGTAATATCCTTGTTAATGGAAATGTTACGATCAAAGAACAAGATGAAAACGGAAGCAATGTGGGTTTGTATTGTACTGGAGACTTAAATGCAAACGGTGATGTAAATATAAGCGCTCAAATTTTGACTGGCGGTAATGCAAATTTAAATGGGAACGTTAAAGTTTACGGTAACATAACCTCAGCAGGTGTAGTCAATTTTAATGGTAATAATACCATATATTACAAGCCTGCAAACGCCGCACTTACGAAGCCGTTTTGGCCTCAGAATAATAATTCTGCAACTACTACGCGCCCTTCAATAATTTCTTACTATGAATAAAAAGTTGTTTAAGTTTTCTAATGGTTAGCCGCTCTGTAGCTTTTCCCAGAAACAAAAACCTCGGAGGTTTGAAACTCCGGGTTGCAGAACTTCCCAATGTCATTTCGACTCCCGCAATCGGGATATACTTCGGGAGAAATCCCATGTGTAGCTTAAGCACACAAGTTGAACGTGGGATATCTCAGTCGATGACCTGCCTGTAGGCAAGCTCCTTCGATATGACATCTGGAAGTTTTGCAACAGATCCGGTTAGCATTATTACAGATTCCTATTTATTTTAGGGTAATGTCTGATAATTAAATTGACCTTTTGATATGATGTTCAAAGCCATTTACAGAAATACAAATGAGAAATAGCACTATCCTTGTTATAGACGACGAGGCAGATTACCTTGAATTGATGAAGGGACTTCTTCAGCAAGAAGGCTATCCCCAAATTATTACCGAACAATTCCCGTTAAATGTAATGCCGCTTTTGGAGCAACACCAAATTGATTTAATTCTTCTCGATGTTTATATGCCTAAAATGAATGGGCTGGAATTGCTTGAAAAAATTACTCAAATATATCCGCAAATTCCTATCATAATGATTACAGCGGTTGACGAATTAGAAATTGCATTAAAGGCTATTAAGCTGGGCGCATATGAATATATCACTAAGCCGCCGGATACTGATAGGCTTTTTCTTACTATCAAACGCGCTCTTGATCAAAGACTGCTCGAATTAGAATTATCTTTTCACCGGTCGGTTCTCTCAAAATTCTATCCGAACAAATCAAATTTTTCAAATATCATCACTTCATCTCCACTGATGTATAAAATCTTTGACGTTGTAGAAATCTTTTCACCGACAAATGAAATTATTTTGCTAACCGGCGAAACCGGCACCGGGAAAGACTTAATTGCAAAAAAGATTCACGACTTATCGCCGCGGAGAAATAATCCATTTATAGTTGTAAACCTTGCTTCAATTTCACATAGCCTTTTTGAGAGTGAATTATTCGGATATGAAAAAGGTTCCTTTACAGGGGCTGCGAATGAAAAAATCGGATATTTTGAAACTGCTAACGGCGGTACAATTTTTCTTGATGAGGTCGGCGAGCTGCCAAAGGAACTTCAAGGTAAGCTTCTTCGCGCAATTCAATACAATGAAATTTATAGGATCGGAAGCACAAAGCCAATTCAATTAGATATAAGGATTATCGCTGCAACTAATAAAGACCTTACAGAGGCAGTTGAGAAGAATGAGTTTAGAGCTGATTTGTTTTACCGGCTTAATAGAGCATCGATTCACCTTCCACCGCTGAGAGAAAGGGACAACGATGTCCTTTTGCTCGCAAATTATTTTATAAAGACTGCAAATCTGACATATAAAAAAAATATAACGGGAATTTTAGACAGCGTAAAAGAAAAGCTTTTAAGCTATAGTTTTCCCGGAAACATACGAGAGTTAGAAAATAAAATTTTTAACGCTGTAGCAAAAACAAAAGATGATACTTCAATAATTGAGATGGACTTCCCAAAAGAATTACTGCCGGAAAAAAATTTGAGTCCTATGAATTCTAATCTTTTAACAATTGACGAAACCGTTACTAACCATATTCTGGAAATAATGAATTACACAGGCGGCAATGTTCAAAAAGCCGCAGCTATTCTGGGAATAAGTGAAAGAACCCTGCAACGAAGACTTCAAAAAATCCACAAATGACGCTAAACGACAAATTTGACGCCAGAATTGTCGCTTAGTTTGTCTTAGATAAAAAATCCTACCAAAAAGTCCTTTTTTTTACAGAATTATAACGGTAATTATCGAAAATATTTAGGCCTATTATTTGATGTATATACTTTTCATAAAAATTATTGGTACATAAATGTCCAACGTTCAATCCATGCTGGCGATAGGCGCCATGCTAATTTTGTCTTTTATTTCACTTAGTTTTAATTCGGCAGTATTAAATACATCGACAATCGACTTTCAAAATAAGGTCTCGTTGACAGCAATTTCATTAGCTGATAATATGCTTGAAGAAATTAAATCTAAAAGTTTTGATCAAGCAACGCTTCAGTTCCCTACGAACAACCTTGCAAGTTTGACACCGCCCTCAAGCCTTGGACCTGAATCCGGTGAAGTTTATCCGAATTTTAATGACGTTGATGATTATAATGGATTTATAGACACTGTGGCGGCACCATATTTTGAAACTTATTATATAACCTGCAAAGTTGAATATGTAAGCGGAAATTCACCTGACGTTGTAAGCAGTGTGCAGACGTTTGATAAAAGAGTTACGGTAACGGTAACAAGTCCTTATTTAAAAAACAACATCAGCATAGCAGAAATTTTTACATTGAGATAATTATGGACACATTATTGGACATAGTAGGATCAACGATAATCGGCGGATTAGTCTTTTTAATTATGATGAACTTAAATACTTATTCTGCGACATCGAAGTTCTCCTCCGATTCCGGATTAAGACTACAGCAAAACGCTTCAACAGCAGCAAGCATTATCGACAATGATTTAAGAAAGATCGGTTATAATTATACGCAGGGAAATCCGATAATTACGGCTCAGCTGCAAAAAATATCTTTTTTCTCTGATATAAATAACGATGGTGAGGTAGATTCTGTTACGCTCACTATTAGTGATTCAACCGCAGCAAGCAGTACTCCGAATCCGCACGATAAAGTTTTTTATAGAATAATAAATGGAGACACGCTAAAAGGAGCTTCATTAGGATTAACAAA